>JAZNQW010000100.1:0-16801 GCA_045590435.1 Alphaproteobacteria bacterium
CCGGCATCTTTTGAAAAAAGTCGGCGAAACTCGTTTGATGAAAAAGAATATTTATGAACTAGGCGAATTTCCGCAAGATAAAGTTGATGCAGGCGAAGCAAAAATGCTGGAATTAAAAGCCTCGTTATTGCAGCCTACCGGCAAAACATACCATTCCGATTACATATTTTCGGGACAAACCTTTGACTTGAAAGAATACGTATATAATAAAACCAAATACGCTCGTTCGGGCGATAACTTCTATCGTGTCAAACCAATCAGATGGGTAGAAGGCCCGGACGGCTGTCTGCTGGCCGAAGATATTCTCTTAACCTCGGTATGGGGGAGCGGCGCAGATCCGGAGGTTATATTAAACGGTTTAAATACGCGTTTTGCCAAAGAAATTATACCAGAAGGAAACAATATGCAAAATTCAAACTTTCATCCGCAGATTATCAACGAACACGAAATCGGTGATGGCATTACCATTTCCGATATGACCTTAATGCCGGATAGCGAATCGCCTGATGTTCAGGACGAAAACAACGGTTGGTTCCAATCACACTCAAAATCTCAAGCGCAATCTTCAAGTGTGTCTTCATCAGGCAGGCGCCAAATTCCGGTGCGCAGCGGAGAAACGGAACCTGCTATTGTAGATGCAGACTATGAAGAAATTGACGAAGTTGCAGCAGAACTGGATAGAACTCAAAACCAAAATCAAAAAGGTGCAAAGAAAATGAATAACAACAGCAAGAATTCCGTAGTGGTGGTTGATGAAACTCCGATGTCGGTTAACGAACAAATTGAGTTTTATGTTAAAAACGGCATGAGCTTTATGCTTCACGGACCGTCAGGTATCGGCAAAACTGCGCGTGTGGAACAAATAGATCCGGATTTAACCGCCGTGCCGCTGTGGAACGGAGTATTGCCGGAAGATATTGTCGGCAAAGTACGCTATCCGAGCGGTCAGGAAGTTGCTGCCACCGAAGAAATTGCGGCCAACGGCGTATGGGTTGAACCGGACTGGTATGTGGAATTAAAACGCAAGTGTGCGGCCGAACCGGAAAAAATGCACGTTTTGTTTATTGACGAGGTAACTAATGCCCGCCCGACCACTCAAAGTTTGATATTCCACCTGACCTTGAAAAAGTCAATTACGCCGAGCAAGGGCAAACTGCCGGAAAATAGCGTGGTGGTTTTGGCCGGTAACAATCGCAACGAAAGCGAAGCGGCGTATAATATGCCGGAGCCTTTGTTCCGTCGTATGTCCGGACATATTTACTTAGAGCCGAATGTGCGCGAATGGATGGTTTGGGGTTCGGAAAGCAGTTATAAGCATCCGGAAGACAAAGAGCGCACCAACATTCATCCGCTGGTAACCTCTTTTGTGGGAACATACGGCGATGATGTGTTTTATTCCGAATATAATGAAGAAGAATCCAAATATGCGTTAGATCCACGCGGTTGGGAACAAATTTCCGACATTATTTACGATAATCACGGAGTGATTCGTAAAGAGCTGTTAGTAGCTAAAATGGGCAATGAACTGGCTTCTAACTTTTTGGCCTTTGCTAAAATTCCGCAATTGAATGTAGAAGATGTGGTCAGCCATAATTATGATGCCAGAAATTTGCCGTGCTCGCAGGATGCCCGCTTGGCCTTAACGCTTAATCTGCGCCATGCCGATGATAAACAGCAAAAAGAAGTACGCCGCTTTATTTCCGAAAACTTGGGAAAGGAATATTGTTCGGTGTTTGATGCCGCTCGCTCCAGTAGCGAACTGGCCGCCAAAAACAAGGGTATGGCTTTCAAACTCGGAGGTTGGGGACGTAATGGTTAAAGCTATATCTAAAATAGTTTTGGAGCAAATTTTGCATAACAACCCGCTGCAGCCGTTGGTGGTTGCCGGCAAGTGTGCTTTCAACGAAGAATATGCCGTGTTTTTGGATGCGGATATTGATGAGCGCGAATTGCATATCCCTACTCTGTGGAAAGAAAAAATTCAGGCCATTGACAGCCGTAACTCGGTTTATTTGGTGGTGCAAAATTTAGATACCCAAAGCTTTGAAGCGCAAAATAAGTTTGTCGGCTTGCTTAAAGACCGCCGTGCCGGCAATTTCAAGCTGGGCAACAATGTGCATATTGTGCTGGCGGTAAGCGATATAAATAAAATATCGCCAGAATTGAAAAAACTGTCTCTGGTTTGGGAGATTTAAAATGAGCGCAAGACAACAACCAACGCGATATGATTATATGGAAGATGTTAAAGCCAACGTTTTGCAAAAATTTCCGTTGCTTGGTGTTACAATGTCTAAACTGGATACCAAACCAACCGAGGGAGCACTGGCACAAGTTATTGACACTGCCGCTACTAACGGCAAAACGGTATATTTCAATCCTGAATTTTTCCAAAGCTTAAACGAAGATCAGCGAGCTTTTATTTATGCCCACGAGGTTATGCATGTTGCGTTTAACCACATCATGCGCAGTAAGGGTAAACAACCGAAATTGTGGAACACCGCCACCGATGCCGTTATCAACCAGATTTTGAAGAAAGAAGGCTACGAAATTGTCGGCGAAGGTGTGGATATGCCGGAAGCATTGAATCATTCGGCCGAAGAAATATATGATAAATTGCTGGAAAAACAAAACCAAAATAGTCAGGATAACAATTCCCAGCAACAGGCGAGCGATAACAATCAGGAAAGTCAGGATAGTCAGGGCGACGACAACGGACAATCGCAGTCCGACGATAAGCAAAGCAAAGATCAACAGTCGGAAAAATCCTCGCAAAACGATAAATCTGCCGCTGATAAAAATCAAGAGCAAAATGGCGAGAAAAAGCCGGCGGGAAATGCCGATTCCAATAATCAGAAACAGCAGCAGAATAACGAAAATCAGCCGCAAGACGCTCAAGGAAGAGGCGGAAAAGAAGCTGACGAGCAAAATCAGCAACAAGAACAAGACGGGGAAGCAAATTCCGAAAACACCTCCTCTGCCGAGCAACAACAAAATAAACAACGCTCGGCTACGGCACAAAATAAGCAACTGCAAACTCCACCGCAAAATATTGAGGCAGATTTAACCGATGAAGAAAGCTCTTTGCAACACGGGCACGGTTTGTGGGAACAGGCCATCGAAGAAGCGGAAAAAGAAGCTGCTAAAAGAGAAGAAAACGCCGCTAAACAATCTTTATTTGAAAGAATTAAAGGTATTTTTAAACCGGAAAATCAGCAAAAGAATGACGAACAACAGAAAAGTGATGCAGAAGAACAAAATCTGGAAGGAAATTTTTTGGCACAAAACCGTCGTCTGAGACATAAAAAACAGCAAGAAGTTAAGCAAAAAATCTCTGAGCATAAAAAAGAAGTGTTGGATGCCATCGGTAAAATAGGTACGGATATGCCGCAACAGCGCAATTTGGGCGAAAGTCAGCAAGTTGCCGATTGGAAGAAAATCTTAAAACAAAATATGCTTGATCCGGAAGATAAGTGGTCATATCGCCGCTCCGGTGCCGATAACGATTATATGGCACGTTCGGAAGAGCTGGAAGATGAAGTAAAGGCCAAAACCGAGGTAATGATTGACGTCAGCGGCTCGGTGGACGAAGAATTGGTAAAAGAATTTTTGCGTCAGCTGAAACCGCTATTGAAGCGTTCCGACATAATGGTAGGCTGTTTTGATGACGAGTTTTATCCGTTCAAGGAAATCAAAAACAAAAAAGATATTGATAACTTCCGCATTCCGGGCGGGGGCGGAACCGATTTGGATTTGGCGGTACGCTCATTTTCCGACGATAAAGACACCAATAAAATCATTTTCACCGACGGTGAAGGAGAAATGCCGGCACCGGATTTGAAAAATGTGAAAAATTTATTCTGGGTGGTTTATCAAAACGAAACGCCGTCTTGGTATTATGAAGACCGCTCCTATCAGGGAGATTGGTTTAAGCCGGTATGTGGCAAAGTGATTTATGTTAAACGCAAAGAAATCGCGCAAGATTATGTCCGCCGGCAAACAAAATACATCGGCCGGTAGCTGTCATATTTTTTATTGTTTGCTCTCGGGTTGCTGAAATTTCCAAATCGGCGCTTTTTTATGGTAGTTTACTGTGTAGCCCGGCATTTTATTACAAAATCAGCTTTTCATACGTTTTTACCAGTCCGTAAGTGCGATTTTTACGCGCTTTATTTACGACAATCAAAAATCCTTCCTGCACCCATCTGTTTAAGAGCAATCTTGCCGACTGTGCTGATATATTTAGATGAATTCCTGCTTGTATAGATGTTATTTCTTCAAACTCTGTAAATAATTCCAGAATCTTACGCTGTTTTATATCCAATTTGCGTAAAATCGGCGATATATCTGTTTTAATTCCCATATTTTGCTGTTTCTGTGCTTTAATATCAATGTTTTCAAATGCGGTAGCCACACCTTTAATAAAATATTCAAGCCACGAAGTCAAATCTGCCTCATTTCTGCCAAAATAGTAGTTATGATGTGGATGTGTCACCAATGCTCGATAATAATCGGCCAGATTTTTAGCATAATATTCTTCCAAAGAATAAATACCTTTTAAGCCATAACCGAATTTACGCATAATATAACTGGTAATTAAACGTGCCGTACGACCATTGCCATCAAAATACGGGTGGATTGTTACAAATTGATAGTGAAATAGACCTGCAACAATTGGTGTAGGTAATTTATCAATATTATTCTTTATCCAATTCACTAGGTCCTGCATCATTATCGGAACATCTTTCGTCTCGGGTGGCAAATAAACAAGAGCGCCATCCGAACTGTCATAAATTGCATTTTGAGCATCTCGATATGGAACATTCTTTTTGCTATCTTCAATAAGGCTGTGTATTTTTTGAATAAAGCTTTCTGAAAATGGTGTATCATTATCCAGACACCTTTCCATATAATTTATAGCGTTATAATAGGCTTTTACCTCTTTTTCATCATGACCTTGATATTCTTTGGCTGTTTTATTTGCAGAATAAAGGGTATTCTCAACTTGTTTCAATGACAAATGATTGCCTTCAATTTGCGTAGAATAATGGCTTTGTTCTATTTTTGCGGTTTTATGCAAAGAAGACAACAAAACAGGTGACAAAGGTTTGTCATTAAACGAATTTTTAATTTCCTCAATTTTAGTTAAGTTTGTTAAAATATCTTTTGTAATTGTATATTTTGGTGTCCAAGCCATAATTTCCCCCTATAAATATATAATTATTTTACGATTAAATTATGAATAAATCAACAATAAAATAGGATTAATTAACGATTTTTCTATTGATAATATGTTCTTAAGATAAATAGAAGAAAATCCATTTTTTAACCCTAGGATTCAGCTTTATTTTTTAGCATAGGTTTATGTGCAAAAATTAAATTCGGCTGTTTCTGGGTGATTTAGGACATATGGGGATATGTTTTATACAATTAATTTAGCTTAAGCTATAAACATTTGCGGATAGAATGCATATAAACTATTTTCAGAAAGTAGCTTAAACCCTGTCATTATTTGGCACTGATATTAAATAAATCAGATGACAATATAATAGAGTCATAGCAACCCGAACGATTAGCAATTTTAACTTCCTTCAGGCAGTAATAAATAATTTCATACGTCTCTACTTTTTCTAAATAAATGGTATCTAATGGCAGAGATAACTGTAAACAAGCCTTGTTAAGGGCATTTTGTATTTGCTCGGTATTATATTTGCCGGCATTAAATAAAATGTGAAAATGATAGGTATAACCGTTTTTAGGACCAATCTCAGCAAAAGCATAAAAAGGTAAATGGGATTTAGCCCAACGAGAACCGATAAGATATTGCTCAAACCGAGCCATAAGCTTACGAAGATTATTTTTTGACACATCAAGACTAGGAGAACGCATATTCATAGGGAATTGCACAGTTAAAAAATGTGTCGGCTCAGATGACGCTATCCAGTTGTATAATTCTCGGCGTGTGATGTCATACTTGCCGTTGCCTTGATGATAGACTTTTTTAGGATAGGAATCAGCTTCATCGGAGCTGTCATTAGCAGGTGCCGGCTTGTCCTGTTGTTCGTGAACATGGCTTTTGCGGCTATGTTGCCGAATGAGCTGTTGCCTATACTTTATCTGTTGTTGTCTGTTGCTAAGTATGTATTGCAAGAGCTGTTGTGTTATTCTTTTCATTTTACTTATTCCTTCTTATTATATTATTTTCTTTAGGTAATAGTGCTGGAAAGGGAATAGGTTTGATATTCCGCATTCAAAAAGCATAAAGAGACATCGCCAACCGTTCACAACTTACTGAGTTTTTGAATATCTCGATTTATAGAACTTCTGTTTTTTAGGCCCTTTCAAAATAAAATTTTCCATTCTTAAAAAATTTTGGGAAATTACCTACTGAAAATGGGCTTGTGATTGTATCTCCCCGCTTAAGAGCGTTTTTTTAGCCAATACTATTTGTGGTGTATAGGAAATAATAAAAATTTTTCCATTATGTGAAAATAATCCAGAACAACAGGGATTCTTTTGAATTCTAGTCTATATGACTGATACATATAGTTTGCTCAAAAATGAGCTTAAAGTTTATTATCCCGACGTTACGGATGCTGAACTTAATGAAATAACCAACAGATTGGTGGATTTTTATACAATCGGAGCAAAAGCTGTTTATGAGGCTGGAAAGAAAATAAACAACGAAACAGCCTCATCATCGGATATTGATGATTTTAACGATAAAATACACTAACACTCTGAATTTCCCTGAAAAAATATCGTTCGAAAGTGAATTTTTTAGTGTGCTTTTGCATATATACACGGTAAGATTGTAATATAATAACAAATATCACCTAAAAGGAGAGAAATTAAATGGCAAAAAAATATAGATATGGACCATCTGCAGTATGCACTCAAGCTGTAATATTTGCACGTGTTTCCACTAAAGAACAGGAACCGGGAGCTTCTTTGGCAGCACAAAAGGTAGCAATGGAGGATTATTGTGCTAAAAAAGGTCTAACGATAATCAATAAATATAAAACCATTGAAAGTTCAACAAATGGTAAGCGTAAAAAATTTCATGAAATGTTGGATTTCGTAAAGAAGCAGAAAAACAAAACAGCTATTGTTGTGCATTGTATTGACCGCTTTCAACGTCGCTTTAACGAATGTGTAGAGGTTGAAAATTTACTCCTTGATGATAAGACAGACCTGCATTTTTGCAAAGAAGGTTTGATACTGACTAAAAATAGCTCTTCCGCAGATATTATGCGTTGGGACATGGGTATTTTATCAGGTAAAATGTATGTGGCAAACTTAAGAGATAATGTTAATCGTGGTATGAATTATAACTGGTCTATCGGCAAATATCAAACCAAAGCACCTGTCGGATATTTAAATGTACCAAAAACAAAAACTACACCGGCCACGATTGTTATAGACCCGGAACGTGCGCCATTGGTTAAAAAGATGTTTGAAATGTATGCAACCGGTTGTTATTCCGTTAAAGGTTTACAACAATTTGCTAAAGAGATAAATCTAGGCTCAGTTAGAAACAAGAATAACAAAACTTTAGGTCGTGAAACCATTTGGAGTATGTTGAAAAACCCGTTTTATTATGGCGAAATGCGTATTCGTGGCGAAATTATGCCTCATGCCTATGAACCGATTATTTCTAAGGCTTTATTTGATAAAGTGCAGGACGTATTATCCGGCAATCAGACAAATATGCCAACAAAAGAATATGGAGGCATTCCTTTCGCATTTCGTAAGTTAATAAAATGTGCAGAATGTGGTGGTACCATATCATCAGAACAGCATTTTAAGAAAAGCGGTAGAAAATATACATATTTACGCTGCACACATCCAAAAGGTTGCTGTCATCAGGGCTTAGTCAGTGAACTACAACTCTTAAAACAGCTTGATGATGAAGTATTTAGCAAAATCCGGTTAAATGCCAATATTATTGATTTGCTCAAAAAATGTGTTCAGAAAAAGATGATGGAAGATTCAGAAGCTAATGCAATAATGAAAAGACAGATTACTAATGAATTAAACCAACTTGAGGCACGAGAGCAGAGAGTTAAGGACTGTTTTTTCAATGGTGACATAACGCGTGATGAATGGAACGAAGAAAAGGCCAATATTGCAAACAAAAGAGAAGAATTACAGCATACTGCGGAAAAATATGCAGATATCAGCAGAGACATACAATATACGGTTAATGAAGTTTTGGATATTGCTGCTTGTGCTTTGGAAATTATGAAAAAAGCCACGCCGGAGCAAAAAAATAATTTGCTCGGATTGGTCCTGAAAGATTGCTACTTAGATGGCCAAAAGCTTGTATATACGCTCAACAAACCTTTTGATAAGCTGATAAATATGAAAAATAACGACAACTGGTTCGACTTTGATAAATCTGATGTACCGGAATATGACAGACTGGCAAATCAAGTGCAAATGTATAAAATCAAAGCGGAAATGAATGCGACGGAGTAAATTTTGAAAAGAAAGAGGTCCTTATCGGACCTCATCACTTTACATATTTCTTCTCAACCAATCTGATTGATTTTCTTTTAATCCCGTCCAAGCACATTGATTGCCAGACTTTGCAACAAGTAGTTTGTCATTATAGTCAATATATTTAACTAAATGATTCTTTACCTCAGAAGCAGGCAAGGAAGATTTTACTAACCAACAAGATTCTAACACATGTGCCCAAGTACCATAAGATTTTATGGCCTCGAATAATCTGTCGTAATTTTTGCCTGGAGCAATTAGATCGTAATTTATAATATATGTGTTCATTTATTTTCTTTCATAAATCTGGAGAAAAGGTCGGGCAACAAATTTGCTGCCCTTCCCAATTTATCTGCAAGGGACTAAAAAACGAAAAGCTTCCTTTCCGTAGGTTTCTGCATATAAAATTCGACCACATTTATGGTGAATTTTTTTTACAAAAATCCAACGAAATCCCTTTGGAGCAGGCTTTAATTGAGCCATTTGTTTTCTCCAAAAATGTTGTGTTTCCATTTTGGACTTGATTTTATAAAAAAACTGTATATAAAATTAGAGTGTGATTTTAAGTAACTTTAATACAGTTATTTATAAAAGGCGGCAAGGTAATGGAAACAAAACCTTGTCGTCAAACTTTTAAAACGGAATATCATCTTCCAAGCTATATGATGATATTTGCATTTGTGTTTTTACTAAAGCATATACACCTTTTTTTCCTTCCACGCTTTTAATTTTTGCGTTTTTTTCTTTTGACATACTGTAAAGTTTAACGGTTATTTGCCTTTTAGTCTTTCCTTCTTTATCAACTTCCTTAAATTTTCGATAATAGCCGACGGTTATTTCATCAATAGATAATTCCCGTTGAGCCATCTCAAATAATTCTAAAATCCTAGTGGCAAAAGCGTCAATATTTATCCCATCCTTAATTCTTTGCGGGAGGTCATCTATCGAAGATAAGTCAAATATGTCACTCATTTAAATTCTCCAAAAATTGCCTTTCATACGCTATTGTCAAGAAGAAAATCGTAGTTTGTTGTGGTATTTTTACATATTTTTATGCATTTTTACATTTTCCGATAATCAAAATTTGTTACATTTTTTGTTTACCTTTTGTACTTTTATAAATTTTTTAGAGATTCATCCGAAGTCGTTGATTAAATCTAGTTTAAATTTCGAATCGGTATTTTTCAGTCTTTCAGTTCGTAAACTGCGAGGTTAGCATCACCAATACAAAAAAGCACCCACAAAGGGTGCTTTTTTGTATTGGTGTTATTAAGGAGCTGACAGTCATATTGCCACCGGTGGCAATATGGGCTGGAGGAAAACAAACAACCTCAAAATGTTGTTTGTTGACGACAGGCGAAGTTCCCCGGCAAGCAAGGAAGCGCAAGCGTCCCGAGGCGAGCCGATGGGAACGAGTGATCGCAGCTTAAATTTTCTATAGAAAAAATAATAAAAGTAAATTTAAGCAAGACGAATCCCGTTGGGGTTTAAAAAATAAAATAAGCGCTACGCAAAGATAAGATTCCTTGACGAAGTGACGCACCGCGCACTTCGAGGAATGACGATAAAAAAGGAAATTTTATGAACTCATTGCGGTAAGTAGGCAATAAAATGGTTAATTTTAATCAGTTCATATTGATTTTATTTTTTGCTTATTTTAATCTGTCTATAAATAAATATTTGAAAGGAGCGAAAATATGGATAATACTAAGCAACGCTCACCTTTACATTTATTATGGTTAGATAAGTATGAAAAAGCATTATCCGCAATGGAAACAGCTAAAAAAAATGGTAAGGGTGTTTTAATTGAGGTTGCAGCGCAACATCCTTTGAAAGATGGGTTATATCCTGCTGAGGAATTTCAAGTAAGATTAGATTTAGGAATAATGCTGTATAAAGAATTATCCAATAATCAAGTGGTAAAATTCTATATTCCGGGTTCTCGGCATCAGGAGAACGGAAAAGCAGATTTGGTATCTTTATCTGAGGCCGGTAAGAATTATCTGATAAGCAAAGGCATTCCGCAAGAAAACATTTTTGCAGATGATGCCAATTATGAGATTATGGGTGAAAAAGGCGTTTATAATTCAACTGATGAATGTTATGTTTCATGTAAATTGTTTGAAAAATATCATTTCAGAGAATTGCATTTGGTTTGCTCGCCTAATCAGATGATGCGTAAAATGCTTTGTTATATTGATTTTGGATATTTTCCTAATATTCATACAGCTTCATATGATAAGATGTATCACAATCCAATCAATGAGATTTTTGAATGTATTCCAAAAGTTTTAGAAAATAATCAGCGGGCTCAAAATGAGACAAGAAATGCTCGCAGAGTGTGTTGATTTTAGCTCGTAACTTGCAAGCAAAGCATCACCAAGCAAATAAATTTTATAAAGATTTAACTATTCTGTGCTTCAATATGTGAAACTCCATCGGCTAAAGCAAGTGGCTTGTGTTCTTCAAGGGTGTCATCATGAAAAGGAGCGACTTATGGATAATTATATCATCAGAAAAGCATTAATTAAAGATTGGCCAACTTTAATTTCCATTTTTGATAAATCTTTGCGTTCCATTGAACAATATGAAACATATTCCGAAGAAGATTACGCCAAATTTTATCAATGCATTGTAACCCATTCTCTCCCGCTGTATGATATATACGTATATACGGTTAATGAAGAAATATTAGGTTTTATCTGTTACTATGAACACAAAATAGAAATGTTGTATGTTTTGCCCCAACATATGAATAAAGGTATCGGCTCTGCTCTTTTGCAATATGTGCTAGACAATTACAAAGAAACGTTGGAAATAGGCGTGTCAAAGGGTTATCCTGTTTCCCTACACCTATACCAAAAACACGGCTTTGTCATTACAAAAAGCGAAGATTATGACGTTTCCGGAGTTTACAATCCGCATTATATCATGATTAGAAAATATGAAGACTAGTTTTTATTCCACTTAAAAATCAGTCATTTTTTGCTTGATTTTTCGATGATTTTCGTCTAAAATTTTTCTCAATGTTAAAGTTATTATGTATTTTTTTTAAAGATCCTCACGACAAGGCGTGAGTAAGCAAATTTATGAGAAAGATTTTGTTCTTTATGCTGAGTCTGTTTCTCTTAGGATGTACAGACCCCCAAGTCAAAGACTTTGGTAAAAAAGAAGAAGTCGTCTTTGAGCAGCAAGTCAAAGAATCTGCCGTATGGAGGGTGAAACTCCATCCTTTAGGCTCTTACACGCAATCTTACAGTGGCATCATCGCCATTGCACTGGAAGATGGCAAGAGATTTCGCATCGAGTATGATGCGTTTGACGACGCAACAAAGGACTGGCTACTTCTGGAAGCCGGTGACACAGTCGTTTACAAACAAGCCGGCCCCGATAGCAAAATTATTGCCGTCAAATTTAAACAATAAACAATAACCTTTATTCAGAATCCCTTGCCGCTTAACCGCCGCGAGGGATTTTGATTTTTAATATGAAACAATCTCCTTCTTGACTTTAGTGGTCGCATCATTTACTCTTACCGAAAATAATTATTTGTTTATCGGAGGTTTTTATGAAAAAAATATATACTCTTTTATTTATTTTATCGGTTATATTCGCCGCGCCTTGTCGTGCCGAAGTCACATCTTTTTTAACCGCCGATGAAGTTCCGACGGCTGCAAAATTCTTGCCCCTGCCGCCAAAAACCACGGATGCCGCCTTTTATAACGATTGGATGCGCTACGAATGGGGCAAAACCATGCGCGAAACCGAGCGCGGCAAGCAGGCCGTAGAAGATGCCTCCCACACGTTAGAATATTTTTACAAGATATATTCCGAGCCGTTCGGCTTAACCATTTCCAAAGAAAACACACCGGAAATTGCCGCTCTTATGGAAAGAGTGTTGGCCACAACTTATGTGTGCAAAGACAAGGCTAAAAGCCAATTTATGCGTATTCGCCCTTTTGTGCAATTTAACGAGCCGACGCCGGTGCCGCAAGACGAAGAAAAATTACGCACAAACTCATCTTATCCGTCGGGCCATACCACAATGGGCTGGGGACTTGCGCTGGTTTTGGCCGAAATAAATCCAAACCGTCAGGACGAAATTCTCAAACGCGGCTATGAATACGGCGAAAGTCGCGTTATTGTCGGCTTCCATTACCAAAGTGACGTTGACCACGCCCGTATTCTAACTTCAGCGCTGTTAAATCGCCTGCATACAAGCAACGACTTTAACGCCCAACTGCAGAAAGCTAAAGCCGAATTTTTAAACAAAAAAATGCAATAAAAACAAAACCGTCACCCCTTTTTAAATAAAACTGTCATACCTCCGCGCTCCGCGCGGATAAGGCATCTTCGAATTATTTTAAAACCGTCAGTCTTCGCCCGCTTAATCTGCCAAATCGCACTTGAAATTGATTTTTTACCAATTACTTCTTTTAGCGAAGTATAAAGGAAAAAACATGCCAAAAAATAACAAGCACAAATTCTTCTGGTTCATAGGCATTGCCATCGTTCTCATCAATTTATTCGGTTGGGGGTGGTTGATTTATCATCAGCACAGGCATTTGCAAAACCATGTGGCTATGCCGGAGTTACCGCAAATATCGGCAATAAAACCGCAAAACCGCACCATCACGCTTACTTACAGCTATATCGGGCGGGTTGAAGCCATAAATGATACGCAAATTGTACCTTATATCAGCGGATATGTTGATGAAATTAAGGTAAAAGGCGGGCAAGATGTTCAAAAAGATGATGTTCTGACGGTGATAAAGCAAGATGAATACATTGCCGCAGTTGCCGCCGCCGAAGGCGATTTATCTGCTGCCGAAGCCGAATTGATTAATGCCAAATCACAATATGAGCGTATGAAAAAAGCCGGTACAAGTGCTGTTTCACAATCTGAGTTAGACAGTGCCAAAGCGGCTTATTTATCGGCTCTGGGTAGTTACGAGAAAGCCAAAGCCCAAAAGCAAACGGCGCAAACCAATCTTGAATACACTTATCTAAAAGCGCCTTTTGACGGCACTTTGGGGAATATTGCCCTTTCTTTGGGCGATTATATTTCACCCGCCGACCGCAACCTTATGCAACTGGTGCAATACAGCCCCATTCGCGTGGTTTTTTCGGTTTCCGACAAAGAGTATCTCAAGCATTTTCAAAAAGACGAAGCGGCAAATTTGGTTTTGCGTCTAAGGCTTGCCAACGGCGAACTTTTGCCTGAGGTCGGCGCCATCAAATATGCCGCCAACACTATTGATAAAACAACCGATTCTCTGGCGATATATGCTGAATTTGATAATCCTGAACGCAAACTTCTGCCTAATGCCTATGTTGAAGTTTTGCTTGAAAAAACTTTTGAAAACGTTTGGCTTGTGCCAAAATCAAACGTTCTGCTTCAACCCGACGGCGATTTTATTTATGTGGTCAATCACAACATTTTGCAAACACGTCAAATCGATATTCTCGGTGAATACGAAAATCAGTATGTGGCAAAAGACGATTTTTTGCCTGACGAATTTTGGGTTACCGAAGATGTAGATGCAAATTTGCTGAACCAAAAAGTTGGCGTAAAAAGCACCGCTGCAACTTCTGCGTTGGAGCCCTAACCAATGTTTTCAACGTTTTTCATAAATCGGCCGCGGTTTGCTATTGTGATGTCTGTTGTTATGATTCTGCTGGGTTTACTGGCCATTTTTGTTTTGCCGATTGCTCAATTTCCGGAAATTACGCCGCCGCAAATTGCCGTTTCCACCACATACACCGGCGCCAATGCCCAAGTTTTGGCCGATACGGTTGCCATTCCGATTGAAAATGAAATAAACGGTGTAGATAATATGTTATATATGTCATCTTCATCTGACGATAACGGATCATACAAATTAACCGTAACTTTTGCGGTTGGCACAGACCCTGATATTGCGCAAGTTAAGGTGCAAAATCGCCTGCAACAGGCCTCATCGGATTTACCGCCCGAAGTAACCCAATACGGACTTGAGGTCAAAACCCAAAATTCAAATATGTTGGCCATGTTGGTTTTGCGCTCGCCAAATCATACTTATGACGACTTATTTTTAAGCAACTATGCTTACACAAATTTGAAAAACGCTTTGTCGCGCGTTAAAGGTGTGGGCGACGTTAACATTTTCGGTCCGCAATACAGTATGCGCATTTGGCTAAACAGCAATAAGCTCAGCAGTTTAGGCTTAACCGCAACCGATGTGATGAATGCCGTCAAAGCGCAAAATGTGCAGGCCTCGGTGGGCAGCATCGGCGCCGCACCAAGTGCCGCAAATAATAAAATTGTGCTGTCGCTTTCGGCTAAAGGCTTACTTTCCACAGTTGAAGATTTTGAAAACATTGTCATAACTTCGTCGGATAATGGCGGCATTATTTACTTAAAAGACGTGGCGCATATTGAGCTCGGCGCTGATTCATATAACCTCAAATCAGCCTATGACAATGCGCCGGCTTTGGTTATCGGCATAAATCAAACGCCAAATTCCAATTCTTTGCAAATTATGGATAATATCCGCAAAAAAATTGCCGAGCTGTCGCAAAAAATGCCGCCGGATATGCAACTTCAGGTGGCATACGATTCCACCGATTATGTGCGCGCTTCCATTGAAAGCATTATCGATACTTTGTTTGTTACCTTTTTACTGGTCATGCTTGTCACATACGTTTTTTTGCAAAAATTAACCACCACGCTTATTCCGCTTTTAACCATTCCGGTTTCGTTGATTGCTACGTTTGCCGTCATTTATGTTTTAGGCTTTAACATCAACATTTTAACTCTGTTTGCCCTGATTTTGGCCATCGGCTTGGTGGTTGATGACGCCATTATTGTGGTTGAGCGTGTGCAATATTTAATGGCTTACGAGCATAAAACAGCGCATGATGCGGCTATTTTGGCAATGCAGCAAATCGGTAGTGCGGTGATTGCCACCACTTTTGTGTTACTCGCTATTTTTGTGCCGGTCGGTTTAATGGCCGGCATTACCGGCAAAATCTATCAGCAATTTGCCGTTACCATCGCCACTTCGGTGCTTTTTTCTTCGCTCAATGCCTTAACTTTGAGTCCGGCTTTATGTGCGGTGTTTTTTGCGCGTGAAAAAAACAAACCGCCCTATGGCTTTTTCAAAAAATTTGATACTTTTCTTGATTTTACCCGTAACCATTATATCCGCTTGGTTGAGTTTTTTGCTATGCGGTTGAAATTGACGGTTTTAGTTATTTTAAGTGTGATTGCGGCAATTGTTTTGGCTTTTCGCTTCACCCCGACTTCTTTTTTGCCTGAAGAAGACCAAGGTATTATCTTTGCCGATTTGCAGCTGCCCGACACAGCTGGCATAAATTATACGAGCGAGGTCATAAGCGAAATGAACCGCCGTATTTCATCAATAGCCGGCGTCAAATATTTTATTACGGTTGCCGGTTACAGCATGCTTGGAGGCGGCGGTGAAAATGTGGCGCTCGGCGTGGTCGGACTGGAGCCGTGGGATAAACGCAAAACCCCAGATTTATCGCTTGATGCGATTTCTGCCAAACTGCGTGAAGCCTTTGCCGGCTATAGCGATGCTAAAATCAACTTTTTTGCCCCGCCGTCAATTCCCGGTGTTGGCGACAGTAACGGCATTTCTTTGCAATTTATTACTACCGACGGCAACGTTTCGGCCAAAGAACTTGCGGCAGAGTTGAACAAATATCTCTCTGCCGTCAACAAAAATCCAGACTTCAGTTATGCCTTTTCCACTTTTACCGCCGATACGCCGCACATTTTTCTTGATATCGACCGACGTAAATTGGAATATTACAAAATTAACGTAGCCGATTTGTTTGCGGTTTTGCAAAACAATTTGGGTTCGCGGTACATCAACAACATCACCTTAAGCGGACAGGTTAACAAAGTTATTTTGCAGGCTGATTATGCTTTTCGCAAAAATGTAACCGATATCGGCAAACTTTATGTGCGCTCAAAAACCGGCAATTTGGTGCAAATCAATAGTTTTGCCGAAGTTAAGACCGAACTTTCGCCAAAGGTCGTTTATCGTTTTAATCAATACACCACCGCCGCCGTTACCGCTCTTGCACGCGAAGGGGTTAGCAGCGGCACGGCGCTCGCCGATTTAGAAGATTTGGAAAAAACCTTGCCGCCGTCATACGGCATTCAGTGGACCGGTTTAAGCCTGCAAGAGGTGGAAACACGCGGTTTGGCGCTCATTTTAATTGCACTGGCGGTTGTTTTCTGCTATTTGTTTTTGGTGGCGCTGTAAAGTCGGAGGCCAAGCGGTCTTAGGAA
>JAZNQW010000101.1:0-6213 GCA_045590435.1 Alphaproteobacteria bacterium
TTGCGCAAAACGAACGCGAACAGGCAAAAGAAAATGTCTTAAACTGGCTCAATAAATTAGGATTTTAAATGAAGAAATATATACAACCTATACGTTTCTTAATACAAATCGGTTTTATGGCTGGACTGGTATTGCCCTTCCTGCCGATAGCAGACAATGTCGGGCAAAAGATTTGGATTTCAATTCTGTTTGTCGGCGTATTCTTTTGCGGTTGGATATGCCCGTTCGGCTCTTTGCAGGATTGGATTGGCTGGATAGCAAAAAAGATACATTTGCCGCGCTTTAAGTTGCCGGTAAAATATCAGCAATCTGTTCAGCTTTTGCGCTATTTCTTGTATGGCTTAAGCACCATGAATATTGTGTTTTATTTTTTGAACAGCCGTTTCTTTTTCTCGCACAGCGTTATGGTTGGGCTTTGGGATTGGATAAACGGCTCGGTTATGGTTGCTTTTTTGGCGGCATCATTATTTACCGATAGACCATTCTGCAATTATTTCTGCGTAAAGGGGGCATCTCTGGGTGTTTGGAGCGTTTTACGACCATTCGGAATTGCCCGAGATGAAAATAAGTGCATTCATTGCCACCTATGCGATAAAGTATGCCCGATGAACATACCGGTAGAAAGCACGAATTTTGTGCGCCATCCGAATTGCATCAACTGTATGCAATGTGTGAGCAACTGCCCGAAAGATTGTATCAAATTCAAATTGATGACATTAAAAAAGGAGATAATCAATGACACAAACTTATTTAACATTAAATAACGGATTGAAAATGCCGCAGTTTGGCTTAGGTGTCTATCTGGTTCCGGACGGTAAGGATACCATAGAAGCCTGCTTAAACGCTTTTAAGCTCGGTTATCGCCATATTGATACGGCACACGCTTATCAAAATGAACGAGGTGTAGGCGAAGCTGTCAAGCAAAGCGGTTTGAAACGTGATGAGATTTGGATTACCACTAAACTCTGGCCAAGCGAATATGGCGAAGGCAAGACTATAGAAGCCATTGATAAGATGCTTAAACGCTTGCAAACCGATTATATTGATTTATTGCTATTGCATCAGCAAGTCGGCGATTATATCGGTGCATGGAAAGATATGGAAAAAGCAGTTAAAGCCGGAAAAGTAAAATCCATCGGTATCAGTAATTTCAGTGAAAATTTGGAAGAATTGCTTTTCCATGCAACAATTAAGCCGGCGGCTATCCAAGTGGAATGTCATCCGTATTTTCCGCAGCATGAATTAAAAAAACGTATGGCAGAATTCGGAACAATTTTGGAGAGTTGGTATCCGCTCGGACACGGCGATACAAAGCTGTTAAACGAGCCTGTTTTAAAAGCATTGGCAACAAAATACAATAAAACACCGGCACAAATTATTCTCCGTTGGCATATTGAAGAAGGGAACTCGGTATTTCCGAAGTCAACCAATCCGGCGCATATAAAAGAGAATTTTGACATTTTTGATTTTGCATTGACTGCCGAGGATATGCAAGAAATTGCCAAACTTGATAATGGTCAACGCTATTATAACGCCACATTAGAAGAGCAAAAACGCTTTTTGGGCTGGAAACCGGCAGACTAAAGGAAAAATACAATGAAAAAAGTAATCATTATCAACGGAAGCCCGAGAAAAAATTTTAATACGGCCAAAGTTTTAAAGGAAGCACAAAAAGGAGCAGAAGCCGCAGGTGCAGAGGTTGAATATTTTAATTTGGTTGATTTGAATTTCAAAGGCTGTATGAGTTGTTTTGCTTGCAAACGAAAAGGAATGGATTTAGGCGGATTATGCGCTTTGCGTGATGAATTAAGACCTGTTTTGGAAAAAATTGTAAATGCGGATGCCGTTATTATGGGAAGCCCAGTATATGATTTTTATCCGACAGGAATGTTTCGGAACTTGGCAGAAAGAATGCTTTTTGCAGGCGGAACGTATATGTTGGATGAAAACGGTCATCCGATGATGAATCTGAAACGGAATATACCTGTGGGACTAATCTTTACAATGAACGCTACGACAGAACAAATGAAACAATATAGTATGGATAGCGTATTAAATGCTAACGAATTAGGATTTAAGATGGTTTACGGCTATGCAGAAACGCTTTATGTGTGTGATACTTACCAATTTAATGATTATTCAAAGTATAATTGCAATATGTTTGATGAAGCCCATAAAGCAGAAGTCCGTGATAATCAATTCCCGAAAGATTTAGCAAAAGCCTATGATTTAGGTAAAAGATTGGTAGAGATGAATATTTAATAGCATCGTAACAATCAAGCCGAGTTTAACCGCTCGGCTTTTACTTTATACAGCTTCTGATAGCACCACAGGCATCATAAATACTACCTGCTGCATATATCCATTGTTGATATTGTTCGGATTTCTTGAGCTTTTCGTGCTCTCTGAGGATATAAGGAAAAATATTCATTTTTATGCCTTTTTGATGAAGATTATTACCAAATTGTCTTTCTAGCCCCACCAACAAAAGGTAAGAAATGATAACAAAAATCATGCAAAATTAATTAGTTACCAGACTTATAATATAAGAAGGCTGGACGCGTTTTTGTCAACCCCTTAAACCTCTGTATTTTCAAAAATATTTTCTCATGGGCGGAGGTATGGCAACACTTTGTGTCACATTATTGTGTCACACCCATCTGCAACTTAAAGACAGCATACAAAATTGTACCTAAAAGTCAAATTAATTTTTCGGTATTCTAACACATTTTATGGAGTTGGCAACAAATTTTACCTATCGGTAATATTTGAACACATTTATTACAAAATGAAAAATATTTTCCCTTTCGGTAAAATTTACTTGATTTTAATTTTTATCATGCTATAATTTTACCGAGAGGTAAAATATGAAGATTAAAACAGCACAAGATATTGCTATTCTGATTAAAACCGAGCGGAAAAAGCAAAACTTAACTCAGACCGAACTTGCCGGATTGTGCAACGTCGGTTTACGGTTTATCGTGGATATTGAAAAGGCCAAGGAAACTTGCCAAATCAGCAAAGTATTAAAGGTTTTGGACGTTTTAGGCATTAACATAAACTCGGAGGAATGATATGTCGGCTTTGGATGTATATTTCTATGGCAAAAAGATTGGAACACTGATGGAAAAGAATTCTCGCTTGAGTTTCAAGTATAATGAGGATGCCGATACACCTTTATCGGTCAATTTGCCGTTACAAAAAGAAGCTTTTAACGATAAGCTGACACGCAGCTTCTTCAACAATTTGTTGCCGGAAGAAGGAATTCGTGAAGCGGTTGCTCGCTATAAGCAGGTGTCTTCAAACAATCCGTTTGCGCTCTTAAAGGAAATCGGCGGCGAGTGTGCCGGTGCGGTTGAACTATATCCTCAAGGCGCCAAAAGAGAAGATGAACCGTCAGGATTAACGCCGATAAGTGAAGAAAAAATAGCAGAACTGTTAAAAAATCAGGCGCAGATACCTTTGTTGGTCGGAGAAGAAATCCGTTTATCTCTGGCCGGTGCTCAGCAAAAAATTGCTTTGGCAATATTGCCGGAAAACTCGGATAATTATTACCTTCCGCAAGGTTTGTATATCTCAACACATATTATCAAGCCGCAAAATCCGTATTTTGAGGACATTATTTACAATGAGCATTTTTGTATGTCACTTGCAAAACTTATCGGATTGCCGACTGCTCATTCGTTTATAAAGAATTTTAGCGGTCAGTCGGGTTATGTTGTTAAGCGCTTTGACCGTGAAACCGATGATACTGCGCCATCGGGATTAAGACGTGTCCACCAAGAGGATTTTTGCCAAGCGTTGTGTATGCCGGATAAAAAATACCAAAAGGAAGGCGGGCCGAGCATTAAGCAATGCTATAAGTTTATTGCTGCGGCTGATTTTAATCGCAAGGCCGATGCTTTAATGAATTTTTTGAAAACCATAGTATTTAACTTCATTATCGGTAATTCCGATGCTCACGGCAAAAACTTTTCTTTTCTGCATCGTGGCGGTAAATATGAACTTTCGCCATTGTATGATTTGGTATCAACGCAGGTTTATACAGTGCTTTCGCCGAATTTGGCAATGTCTGTCGGAGGTGAATACAATCCGAATTTAATTCATCGCAGTCATTTTATTGCCATGGCAAAAGATTTGGAAATTAAGCCGACAATGGTGGAAAAGATTATTGATGAAATGAGCGCCAAAATAACAGCGGCATTACCGGAACTTGATAAGCAATTTGTCGGAAACGGTATCAAAACTGAGATTGTTGCTCAAATAAAGGCATTGATAGAAAACAGAATAAAACAAATTTCATAAACTTTGGGACCGAATGTCTACTTTTGCAAAAAAAGTAAAGGAGGCCACAAGGCCTCCTTCTTTTATCGGTGTGTATCCATAACATACACAAGGTCATCATCATTCCACAGACCTTCTTGTTTGGGGTAATTTAAAGCAAAAATAAAATCATAAATTAATGGCGAAAATAATATTGACGACAAATGACTCGCCTAAAATACGAATGTCAGATTAACGGATAACAAAATCAAAGGAAAAACGGAAATTCGGTGAGGCGTGGTGCTTTTCGTGGGGCGGTAATAACAAAAACGTGCTTCTTTAATATATTTTAAATAGATATTACATAAAATATGTTCAGAGGTATGAAAATGAAAAAGACTGTTTTAATTTTAGGAATGATTTTAAGCTTTGGCGCAAATGTTTGGGCGGATGATGACATCAGTGGCACTGCGCAAAGTATATATAATGAGTGCGATAAAAACATTCCATTAATAACAGAAACACTTGTTATCAAAGGAAATGTCGAAGACGTAAAACGGGAACAAGTATTAAGAAAGTGCTTAAAAGATAAAATTATTGAAATATCACAATTATTCATGAAAAAAAAGAAATTAAAAATTTTGAAAAGAGTCTCAATCAACTTGAGGATGTATCTTTTTCGTTGTATAAATCTTTAATTTTTTGTAGAGATGACAATGATGACAATTGGTGCACCGCACGACCTTATGATGATAAATCGTTAGGTAAACTAATGCTTGAAAAGCAAATAACAGCGCAAATGTATAATATACTGCAAAATACAATTGAAGCAAAACAAGGTGGTTATAATTTCTAAAACCACCTTGTTTATAACAAAATTATTTTAGATATCTTAATGCCTTTTGTAGTTCTTCTGGATAACGTTTGTAAATAATATTCTCTTTTTCTCTTTTGGTAATTCTGTTATCTCCAGGTCTTTCACTTTCTTTTAGAGCTCTTACGTATTCAGTTCTATTTTTATATAATGTTTTTAAAAGGGTTTCATCATCAACATTATCGCCATAATGTTGGTATAATTCTATTAAAGTATCATTTAAGATCTTTAGAGCTCCTGCATGCTGAACACTTATTGAATATAAAGCATCTTTTACTACAGGATGTCTGTGCTCTATGTCAAGTAATTCTGGGAGCTTTGCTTTATCTATTAGTGGGGATAAATGTGTATCAACAATAAAATTGAACTGTGAATCATTAAAGGAATCATCTTTAGATAATTTCTTCCACATATCCACAAATTGTTTTGATTTGTTTTTAGCCCCTTCATTACCTCCGGCTTGATTAAGCAAATCTGCATAAATTTCATATTGGGGACTTTTTTGCAAATATTTTATATACAATTTCATTGTCCCAGGATTTGTTGCAATTTGATATAATCCATAGCTTGGTCCACCAGCATTATCTGTTCCAATAATGGATGGGTCACCATGGGATTCCATTGAACTACTTAGTGAACCTAAGCGATATTTTGAAATCGGTTGCGAACTATAAGGTTTTCCCATTTGTTGATAATATGGCGATTGTGTATTATTAGGGTAACCCAAAGAGCTTTCTGTTTTATAGCTGTTTGTGCTGTTAAGTTGTGGCGGAATTTGTTGCATGTTTGGAGAATGTTCCAAAATATATCGTTGCAACATTTGTTCAAGTGTTGCATTTTCCGGTAGTGGCTTCCGAGTAGGCACCGGAACAATTTTCTGTGTGGTTGTCTGGAATTCTGTTACTTTCGGCTTTGGTGACGGAATAGGGATAAGTGGAACATTGTGCACTTGGTTATCGGATTTTTCTGTTTCCGGTAATTTCAAAAATTGCACCGGAGTATCAGTTGTCATATTACCTTGTTCAGTGATATAACTTCCTTCGGGTATTTTCTTATCTTTGTTTGCATTTTCCGGC
>JAZNQW010000102.1:0-17945 GCA_045590435.1 Alphaproteobacteria bacterium
GATAAATCAATTGCCGACGTTTTGAACATGACCATTGACGACGCTTACGTCTTTTTTGAAAATATTCCGGCCATTAAACGGCGCTTAGATGTTTTGCGCCATGTCGGTCTGGGTTATGTTAAGCTCGGTCAGCCGGCACCGACGCTTTCGGGCGGCGAAGCGCAACGCATTAAGCTGACCAAAGAGCTGAGCCGCAAAGCCACCGGTCGCACGCTTTATATTTTAGACGAGCCGACCACCGGTCTGCATTTTGAAGACATTAAAAATCTGATGAACGTGCTGGAAATGTTGGTGGAAGAGGGTAATACGGTTGTGATTATCGAACACAACTTGGATGTGATAAAGATGGCCGATTACATTATAGATGTCGGACCGGAAGGCGGTGACGGCGGCGGCGAAATTATTGCTACCGGCACGCCGGAAGAAGTGATTAAAAACAAGCGCAGTTTTACCGGCAAATATTTGAAAGGCAAGCTGGCATGAACGAAGAAAAAATTTTACTGCTGTCATGCTGTGCGCCGTGTTCGTGTGCTGTGATTAAGACTTTGGCCGAGCAAAAACGTAATTTTGCGGTGGTGTTTTATAATCCGAATATTCGCCCTTATGAAGAATATGTTAAGCGTCGCGATGAAAATGCCCGTGTTTGCCGGCAATATGGGGTTGACTTTATTGAATTGGAATACGATAATGAACGTTGGTGTTTGCTGACGAAAGGCTTGGAAAATGAGCCGGAACGCGGCAAACGTTGTAGTGTGTGTTTCAAAATGCGGCTCAAACGTGTTATGGAATATGCCAAAGCCGGCGGTTATACGGCGGTGGCTTCTGTGCTTGGGGTTTCGCGTTGGAAGAACTTGGCGCAGGTCAACGAAGCGGCGTATGAGGCGGCGCATGAAGTCGGTATTCCTTATGTGGAAATTGAGGGGCGTAAAGGTGGTATGCAAGAGATGCGTTCCGAATTGATAAAAGAACTGAATTTATATAACCAAGATTATTGCGGTTGCAAACCGCGCGTCGTGGGAAAAGGAGAAGAATAATGCAAAAAATTATACCGCAAAAATTGCAAAAAGGCGACAAAGTAATGGTGATTGCGCCATCACGCGGCTTAAAACTGATTGGGCAGGATTGTCGGCAAATTGCCGAAGAACGCTTGCATCAGCTTGGCTTGGAGGTTGTTTTTGCACCGAATACCACTGATGAAAATTGGAACGAACTCGGCACCGGTTCCATTGAGCAACGCGCGGCCGACGTGATGACGGCGTTTGGCGACAAGTCGGTTAAAGGTATTTTTACGGTTATCGGCGGTTTTAATTCTAACCAGATTTTGGCGCATTTGGATTATGATGTTATTCGCCAAAACCCGAAAATTATCTGCGGATTTTCCGATATTACAGCTATTTTGGGCGCTATTACGGCATGTACCGGTTTGCAAACCTATTACGGTCCGCATTACAGTTCGCTCGGTATGAAAAAAGGTTGCGAATACACGCTTGAATATATGCAAAAAATGCTGTTTTCCGATGCGCCGGTTGAAATTAAGCCGTCAAGTACGTGGAGCGACGATATGTGGTTTATTGACCAAGAAAAGCGCGAATTTATTGCCAATGACGGTTTTTGGAATATTCATAACGGCAGTGCCGAGGGTGTTATTGTCGGTGGCAATTTGTGCACGTTTAATTTGCTTTTAGGCACAAAATATCGACCGGAATTTCCACAAGATACGATTTTGATGATTGAAGACGACGCGGAAAGTTATCCGGCAGCATTTGATCGCAACCTGCAGGCGGTGTGCCATCAGCCGGATTTCAAAAATGTTAAAGGCATTGTGATCGGGCGTTTTCAAAAAGATTCGAAAATTGATCGCAAAATGCTGGAATTTATCATCAACAATAAGCCGGAATTGAAAAATCTGCCGGTGCTTGCCAATGTGGATTACGGCCATACCACGCCGATTATCACCATTCCGTTCGGTGGCACGGCCAAGATGATAAACGGCAACTTAACGCTGGAAAAATAAGAGGACCAAATGTTAATAAGCATTCTAACGCTGGTTTTGTTGTGGGTAGGCTACAAACTATATGCGCCACGACTGGAAAATAACTGGCACGTAGATATTCACCGCACCGCCAACGTTACGGCAAAAGGCGCCTGGCTGTTACGATATCGTCATGCCCAACTGGCACAGCTCGGCATTATTTTAACCATTCAATCGCTGTGGAGTGCTGTTATGGGCGTTGTTTACGGCCCGTTGCAAATGATATGGATTGTGCTGGGAACCACTTTTTTAGGCGCAATGCTGAATTATTACGGAGGTATGTATGCCATTACCCATCAAGGCCACTCGCTCAACTATGTCATTAAAGAAAAAAGCAAACGTGCACATTTAATTATGTCATTGTGCTTAATGCTGATTTTGATTTTAGGCACGGCATGTGTGTGCTCAATTGCTTATCATATAGACTTTTTGTTCCACAAACATTCGCCGATAGTGTATTTTTATTTTGCCGCGATGGTGCTGTTAAGTTTCTGTAATCAACGTAAGTTCATTATTACATACAGTATTTTTGCGCTTCTGTTTTTAGCCTGTAGTTTTTACTTTATGATGTTAACGGCCGGTGAATTTCAATTTACGTCATTAACTATGAATTTGTCGCATTATCCGGAGGTTAGATTTACATATCCGCTGTTATTTATGACGGTTTCGGCAGGTGTAATGAGCGGTGTTGACGGTTTAAAAGGTTCTTTGTTGGCACCGAATATCAAAAATGAAAAAATGGCGAAAGGTATATATTTCGGTGCGGCCGTGGCACAAGCCGGATTGGTTATTTTGTGGGCGTTGATGTTACTCGCATGGAATCCGGAATTTGCATGGCTTAATAAGTTTATGCAACGAGTATCAAATCCGTACGAAGTTTTACAAGGTCGATTTTTGAATCATTTTAATTTTGTTTCGGCATGGATGATGTATGTTATGACCAGTTGCTTATGTATCGGCAGTGGTGGCACCCTTTTACGCCTAACCGGCATTTTGGCACGTGAGTTAGGCGTTGAAAAAGATGTGGCGCGTGACTTTGTGCCGCTCGGTTGCTTTATTTTGGCATTTGCCTTGTATTATCTTTCTGCCAAAAATTGGCTTGGCGACGGCTTTTTCAGCATGTTCGGCAATTACATGCGGCAGATTTTTGCCATCAGCATGAACAGCTTTGATTTATTTAATCTGTTGGTGGCGATTTATGTGTTCGGGTTGATAGCGTATTATTTGCATGGTCGGCAAAAACGATATAAAAACTATGGATATGTTATTATTGCTTTACTTGGCTTATGTGTTGCTTACGTAATGATGATGTGGTTGCGTTGGCCGTATGGTGTGGCTGTAATCAGCGGTTTGATTTTAAGTTTCGGTGCGTCGGTAGCGTGGTTTTTGTATCCGCGTTGGCATAAAGAATAATCGTTTAATATAAAAACAGGGAAAAGTTACATTTTAACCCTGTTTTTATATCTCATTTTTTGCCTATCTGTTCAAAACGAATATTGAAACAGACGAATTTGAAGAAAATTATTGATTATTGAATGTGCGTTCCAATACTTCAAATAAAGGCCGTCCTTGCGCAATACGCGTCATCTGCATTTCAATGGTTGTGGCCAAGTTGAGCTTACCGGTTTTAATAATGTTACGCGTTTGGTCACCTTGCGTGGTAATCGGGTTTGCAAACAGATATTGCACTACCGGCCTCTTGCGTCCGGAGCCGACAAGGTTTTGGTGAATAACCCCCAAAATACCGCGTGACAACAAGTCGAATGCCAGTTCCTCACTCATTTCGCCGGCGGAAGCGTGTTTTACCAAGGCATCAAGCGCATCAGTAACGTTGTTGGCGTGAATGGTTGAAAGCACCAAGTGACCTGATGTTGCGGCACGCAAACATTCACTGGCGGCTTCCGGTGTTCTGATCTCGCCCACCAGAATATAGCGCGGACGTGAACGCAGGGCCGAACGCAAGGAGGCGCCCCAGTCGTCGTTAATCGGTTGGGTTTGCTTACATACGCCGAGTGAACCGTTAAGTGCGGTGTATTCGCCGTCAAGCGGCATTTCAAACGGGTCTTCAATAGTGTAAGCAAAACCACCGTTTCGGATTAAGAATTCGCGCAATAAACTTGAAATGGTTGTGGTTTTACCTGAACCGGTGGCACCGCCAAGCAAAATTAAGCCGGAAGCATGGCCCAATGTTGATAAGTAGTTAATCAAGGCCGGCGGATAGCCCAAGCTGGTTAAATCCGGTACTTTTTTTGGCATTTTACGCATACAATACATTTCGCCAAACATGGAAGTTGACCGTTCAACACGGAAGAAAAAACCCTCATAAATCACGGAATAGCTTGACTTACCTTTATAATTGCTGGTAACAAACTCATAAAATTCATCAAAGTCTTCCGGTTCAAATTTCTGCAAACCGTTTTCACTGCGACCATCAGGTACAAAGACGGTTTTATCAGGCATAATATAAATATCCGAATAGAAAAAGTCATTAATTCTGGCCATATTTTTTCTCCCTTATTTTATTTGCACACATTATAGCAACGGATTTATTAAATTCTACTTAAGATTTTCGGGATTCAATCCTGCTAATTCCGGTAAAACAAAGCGGCCGTCTTTACGCACCAAGACGTTGTCCAGCCAAATTTCACCGCCACCGTGTTCCGGAGTTTGAATTTTTACCAAATCCCAGTGAATGGAGGAGACATTGCCGTTGTTGGTTTCGTCTTCATAAGAATTACCGATGGCCATGTGGAACGAACCGGCTGTTTTTTCATCAAACAGAATATCTAAAATCGGGTGTGTGATGTATGGATTAACGCCGAAAGCGAATTCACCCATATAACGACTACCGGCATCTACATCAAGCATTTTTTGGAATTTATCGTTATTGGCAGTTGATGTGCCTTTAACAATTCGACCGTTTTCAAATTCTAACCGAATATTGGAGTAAAATACGCCACTGTATGTGGTATCAGTGTTAAATTGCACATAACCGTTGATTGAATTTTTTACAGGTGCGGTATAAACTTCGCCATCCGGAATATTCATGGTGCCGTCGCAAATGATTGATTTAATCCCTTTAACAGAAAACCGTAAATCTGTGTCTTTGCCTTTGATATGCACATCTGAGGTTTTATCCAACAGTTCTTTAAGCGGGCGCATGGCTTGGCCCATTTTGCGATAATCTAAAAGGCAGGCGTCAAAATAAAAGTCTTCAAATTCTTTAAGCGACATGCGCGACATAGTAGCCATGGCACTGTTTGGATAGCGCAAAACGCACCAACGTGTGTGTGGCAAACGTTCACGCATGTGCACCTGTTCTTGGAATATTTGCCGATATAAAGCCTGCTTTTGTTCATCAACGTCCGAGAAAGCAAACATATCGTCATAACCGCGTACGCCTACATAGCAATCGGCTTTTTGCATTAAATATTTATGCAAATCGGTCCAAGCCTGAACCTGTGTTTTGTCGGCATTTTCAATGGCGCTGATAACAAAAGCATTATCATTAAAGTAATAAAACGGCACACCGCCGGCCTTAACCGTTGCCCGAATTAGGGCTTGAAACATATCACGCGTGCTGGTACCGAAAGATTCAATATAAACGGTTTCACCTTTTTTGAGTTTAATTGAATTTTGAATGATATTTTCTGCCAGACGTGTAATTCGTTCATCTATTTGCATTTTAAACCTCCTTGTTTTAAGTTGTCGTTATGATAGAAAATAAACCTTAACAAATTGCATATATAGCATATTCTTATTGCCTCTGCCTAAAAAATAATTTACATTAGGCAAAAGTGAAGATTTGAGAATGTAAAATGAAACAATTAAAACTGATAGCTGTTTTCCTTTTGGGTCTTAGTGCAATAGTTGGCCTTAGTTTTCGTTTATGGTATCGTTATCCGGATGCTAAGTTGTCGTTTTTCTTAAGCGGTTCCGGTAAACCGCAGATTGAGATTATGTATCGTGACGTGAACGGGGCTGAATATACCGATCGGATTAATCCGCAAATAGAACATAAACCGGTGTTGATAGAACAGACTCTCAAAACCGCTAAAGTGCGCAATTTGCAGTTTAAAATCAGCCAATATCAGGGAACAATTAATTTAGCAGATGTGTTTTTAAGCGGTAACCATTTGACGGATGTGCAGGTTGAACAGAGTGAGGGACTGAATGTTTTGAACGCCAGTGCCAACAATGTTTCCGTAATAATGCAAACGGATACGCTTTATAATGTTTGCGAAAAATGTTACGGAGATATGCTTAAAAAGGTTATTCAATACAGAACATTAGCTATTTTTACGGGCATTTATTTTTTAGTATGGATATTGTTTTTTGTTTTATGCGCGCAGCGTGACCGTTTGAAAAAGAAATTTATGAATATCTACGCCATAAAAAATTATGCGTTGATTTTGCCTTATGCCAAACCTTATTGGTTCAGAGCTATGTTGGCCGTGTTTATTACGGCACCGGTGGGGGCAATGGATGCCGTAATAGCGTGGTCATTAAAGCCTTTTATGGATGTGGTTTTAGTGGAAAAACAAACCGGTTGGACGATGTATATACCTTTGTTAATTATTATATTCAGCATTTTGCAGGCGCTGTTTACTTATGTGGCAACGTATATGAATACGTGGGTAGGTAATAAGATGTCCATGGATTTGAAAAAGCAACTGTTTCACAAGTTAATGCATGAGGATGCTGCGTTTTTTGACAAGAGTAATTCGGGTGATGTGCTGTTCACTTATAACAATTGTGCCGAAATGGCGTGCAGTGGGCTTTTGAGCAATTTGAAAATGTTTTCGATGCGGCTGTTTTCATCAATATCATTATTGGCGGTTTTGTTTTATAACTCGTGGCAATTGGCCATTATTGCCACGGTTGTGATGTTTGGGGCATTTTTGCCGCTGACAAAAGCACGCAAACGCCTCAGAAGTATTTTTACGATTGATATGAATGTGATGGCTGAACTTTTGAGCCGATATAACGAAACGTTCAGCGGTAATCGCATTATCAGTGCTTATAATTTACAGCAATATTGCAAAGCAAAGTTTGTTTATGTGGTGAATATGATTTTTAGTTTGAGCCTGAAAATGGTGCTGAAGCTAGGCATTTTAACACCATTGATGCATATTATTTCCGCTTGCGGTATTGCGCTTGTTATATGGTATGGTAGCTATTTAATTGTCAGTCATCAAATTACGGTGGGTAATTTTGCTTCATTTATTACGTCGCTTGTGATGTTGTATAATCCGATTAAAAGCATTGGCAACAACTTCAACAGTATGTTGATGAGTTTGATGATGATAGAACAAGTGATGAACACATTAAACATGGAACCGAAAATTAAAAACGCCGAAAATGCCAGAAAATTAACTGAATGCCATGGCGAAATATGTTATGACAACGTAAGTTTTGAATATATTAAAGATAAGCCGGTGCTTAAAAATATTAATTTAAATATTCAGAGCGGCCAGACTGTTGCCTTGGTAGGTAATTCCGGTGGCGGTAAAACCACGATTTCAGTATTGTTGCCGCGGTTTTATGATGTGACAAAAGGCAAAATAATGTTGGACGGTGTTGATATTAAAGATATTGAACTGGATAATTTGCGCGACCATATTGCCGTTGTTTTCCAAGATAATTTTTTGTTTGGCGGCACTATTCGCGAAAATATTACTTTCGGCCGGTTAGATGTGTCGCCGGAACAAATACAACAAGCCGTTAAAGCTGCCTGCTTACAAGAATTTATCGATTCACTGCCGGAAGGACTGGATACCATAATCGGTGAGCGCGGTGTAACGCTCTCGGGAGGACAGAAACAACGCGTGGCGATTGCGCGAGCGTTTATTAAAAATGCACCGATTTTGATCTTGGACGAGGCTACATCAGCGTTGGATAATAAATCGGAAGCAATTGTGCAACAGGCTATTGATAATTTAATGAGAAATCGCACGGTTTTGGTAATTGCACACCGACTATCGACAGTGCGTAATGCCGATAAGATTGTGGTAATTAACGACGGCGAAATTGTGGAAACGGGTTCACATGAAGAATTGCTTAAGCAAAACGGTGCTTATGCGGCTTTATATAAAACTCAGTTGGCATAAGGTTTAACAGAAGTTATTGAAAAGTCCAGACCAGAGTATTTTCGGTTGGTTGGCATTTTTGCCGCATGGAATATCTGGCAATAGGTAATGAATTTTCTCCACCCCAAGCGTATTCGGTTGTGGTATTATCATTAATCAGTGTAATTTTTTGCAAAATCAGACGACCGTCATCATCAATTGGCAACTCACTTAAATTAATGCAAGCCGATTTATTGAGATGGCGCAAAACAATATTGAAATTTAAGTCACTGGGCAAACTGGTATCCCCATCCAAACCTTGACCGATCCGTACATCAAATTCTTTATTTTTTAACAAAGTACCGACTACCAATTTATCTTCTTTCGCAGTGTTTGTGGACAATCGCCAATATCCGGGATGATCTCGGTAAAAAGAATGGATTTTTTGCGCAGAGGCAAAGATATCGCGTTGTATTTGCTGATGCGGATTATGTAAAAGAACATAACTGAGACAAGCTAAAACGGCAACCAACAAACATAAACCGATTGGCAAGCGCAAGGGTTTAACTTTTTCAATTATAAATCTTGTTTTTTCTGTGAGCAGATAGATTTGCATGATTACATCTTCCCCATTGAGCTGGTAATTTGATCTTGCATGTCGAAGGTGCCGAACACAGCCCATGCAATAATACCGGAAACCATAAGCATGGCGACGGCGTTCATAATTTCGGCCTTTTGCTCAATCACGTATACCGATTCTTCAAGCCAGTCATTTGCCAGTTTATCAAGAGCTTCTTCAAAGTTATCCAATTCAGAATAAATTTTCAAGTCGGCAACCACTTGTTTATCCGGAAATTCATGACCGGCTTTATCTAAGGCTTGACCTAAGTTATCACCGTTTTTAATGAACATTAAAGCGCCATCAATACGTTCTTTAAGGTATTTACTGGAATCACGACGCAAAGATGTTAAGGCAATTGACACCGGAACGCCGCCTTTAACCAAAGCGGAAAGAGCTAACAGCCAGGTAATACCGGTAAATATTTTGTACAACGACCAAGGCGGAACGCGATCAAATTTAACCCGTATACTACCGGTCCAGATACCGATAGTGGAATAAATGATAATACCTATTGCCGGTAAGATGGAGAAAGCCATTTTCCAGTGCACTTGAATCCACTCGGAAAGGTCAATCAATGTTTTGGCCGTTCCGGTCCATCGCGTATTAGGGGCGGCACTAAGCATTGGCGGCACCATGTAAACACCGATGGCATATAAAATAAGCACCGACATCATCATTAAGAATGACGGGTAGGCAATAGCGTTAACAATTGGGCGAATCATTCGCGTAGAACCTTCAGAAACCTTAATTAAGTTCAAGAGAGCGCTCTCCAAATCGGACACATCACCAACAGAAAGCATTAAGCGTTCACGAATCGGAGCCCATCCTTTTAAACAATCCGAGAATGGATGACCTTCTTGCAACGAGCGACCCCACATACTGATAGCAACAGCCATCGGTTCATTTGGGTGGCGACCTTCTTCGGATAGACCGCTGTAAATCATTTCCAAAGCGTTCATCAATGAAAAACGGTTTCTAAGCAATGCCGCCAGTTTACGATATACTTTAAGGCGTTTTTTATTGGACAGTCCACACATAATTTTTGCATACGTAATCAACCAGTGATTCGTGTTGCGCATTGCTTTATTGAACGGTGTTTGTTTAGTTATTTCAGGCATAATTCTCTCCCTAATAAATTGGTCGTTGGTCTAACAGGCCGCACCAACGCTCAACTTCATCCAAATCCAAAAGACCTTTGAGCATACGTTCGATAGCGGCTTCGCGCAAAGGGCGTCCGTCAAGTTCACTAACCCAGTAATCAATGGCATCTTTGACGTTATTTTCTACCATAAACTTCAAGAAATGTGAGTCCGGAATAATAATTTCAGGCACGGAAATACGTCCCGTAACGCCTTTATGCTTACAATATTTACATCCCGGACCTCGTAAATATGTGTTTTCAATACCATAATCTCCCAGTGCGGTTTTAAGGCGTTTATATGAAGGATCATTCATACGTTCTTTAATGGAAACACGGCAATAAGGGCAAATTGTGCGGAACAGACGTTGCGAAATCAGACCTTTCATAATTTCCGGATCGCTCAACATAAACGGCTGAACACCCATATCGCGCAGACGGGTGACGATTGCCGGAGCCGAGTTGGCGTGCAAAGTTGACCACACACTGTGACCGGAAAGTGCGCCTTTAAACACCAAGCCGGCAGCGGAAAGTGAACGAATTTCACCGACCATCATAACGTCCGGATCGGAACGTAAGGCTGCGGATAGGGCTTTATTAAATTCTTCATCTTTCTCTTCTTCGGTGTTGGCGTTTGTTACCGGCATTTGGCGGGCGCCCGGAATAGGATATTCCGGCGGATCTTCCACGGTAATGACGTTAATTTCGCCGTTACGCTCTTGAATAAGTTTAATCAAATTACGTTGCAAGGTGGTTGATTTACCGGAACCCGTTGGACCGGCGATAATATTCAAACCGACGGCTGTGGCCCGCAAGCGATAGAATAATTCCAGTTCCCGATCGCCAAGACCGAGAGAGCGTAAATCGCTGTTACCGTTTGGGTTGTCATCAGCGTACAACAGACGCATAACCAAATATTGCGAACCGAAAGCAACCGGATTGAATTGCAAACGAATGGCGAGCACATTGTGCGGTAATTTGAGTTTGCCATCAGTTCCGCGCAAAGGCGTTGACCCTAATTTTTGAGCGCCTTGAAATTCATTTTGTGCATAGTTGGCATCTGAAATATCTGAAGAAGCAAATGCGGCACGTACGAAAGCTTCACCCCATTCCTTAGAGTATTCAAGTTCGCGTTCCATCATGCCGTTGGTGCGAAAAAGCACAACAGACGAATCACCGACAATGACGTGCACATCAGATACTTTCTTTGAGGCAGCACGTGTAATCACGCTCAAAAAGTCTATTTGCATTTGATATTCGGAAGACTCTTGAGCCGAAATGTTAATTTGTCCGGTGCCTCGTTCAGCGAATGCGTAAATGGCGGAAATAACCTGCGACGAAACGTATTCCGGCGGGTTCATCATAATTTTACGTCGCTTGGCAATAGCAGTGAAGTTTAAAACTTTACCGTCGAAGCGGTGCTCTTTATCAACCAGATATGTACCATCGGAAAACAGCGCCACCATGTGACGTGTTTCATCATCAATGGTAACTTCGCCATCGGACATTGTGACAAGTTTATTATCGTTAGCGAACAGTCTTTCAAGAATGTTTTCGGCCTTGGTTTCTTGGCGTTTTTCTTGAATGATATCGGATTTCTTCTGTTCAAGAGGAGGCTTGTCAACAACCGCCGCAGCGGCTTCGGTAATAAGAGAAACAGAATCAGATGGGGCGGCGTTAACCCGCGACGTCGCCTGTTGTGATTTAGATAAATTTACAACTTCATCTGCCATGCTTTTCTACTATTAATGAACAAACATTCCCTGACTGAATGACATTGATGTTGACGCACCTGATTTACTGCCACCCGAAGAAGATGTTGTTACTGTTTTTGTCCGGTTAGGTTTAGGTGCCTTCGTATTATTCGGAGCCATTTTACTTTCTCCGAAATGAACTTGCTCGGCCTCGGTACCACCGGTTTTAACAGTGGATATCGTGTTTTTAATTCCGGTCATAGGAATCATAGGTTGTTTCTCCACGTTCTCCTGCATCTTTTCTGAATCGCTGAAAGTTGCACGAGGTTCATATTCCATAATGGAACCGCCCGGATACAGATATGTTTTTGAACCGTTGCTGTCAAACGCAATGTATTTCTCCGTAATAGACAAGACGACTTGGCCTCCTTTTAAGACAGAACCTTTGTGAATGGTAAAGGTGGTTCCTTCACGGTTCACAATTTTAGCCACGATATCATCACCTTTGCCGGTAATATCCATAATAGCATATTCTTCGGAAATATCAATAGAATGAGCTGTTGGAGCTAAGTTGCCGACACCGGCCGAGGCAAATGGATTGGCATTTGAAGCTGCAGCGGCAGCAGCACTGCTCTTCAAATCACGCATGCGCATTTCACTATCGAGAATATCCTTCTTCAATTGCTTGATTTGCGCATTAAGTGAAGCAAGCAATTTCTGGTGATTTTGAATGGCTGTTTTAGCCACTTCGGATAAAGATTCTGCTTTAGTTTGAACATCTGCCAGTTTTGCTTCAATGGTTGAAATAAGCTCTTTGCGCTCATTTTCCAGTTCATGGATTCGCGCTTGCAGTTGCGTATTTTTCTCAATCCAACTTTGATTCATAAGAAGCATTTCGTTCATATAATCATTAAGCAATTTATTTTGTCTGACTTTTTCAAGTTCGATTTCTTTTTCCTTAAGTTTTTCTTGCGCTGCAATTAATTTTTCTTTGCGTGCAGCTTCCATGTCTTTAATTTTCTGTTCTTCAGCCAAACGACGAGCTTCAGCTTCAAAACGAGCTTGTTGACGAGCATTACGCAAAGCTTCAACGCGGTTTCTCAACTCTTCACGTTTTAACTCTAAGTTTAAGATGGTTGTTTGCTTCTCAATGTTTGACATTTGATTGAACAAATCATTATCAACCTTGGAAAGAATGGCATTACCGAAGTTTTCAAACGGGGAATTAGGTGTCGTCAAACTGTCAGCATCATTTGCTTCAAGCTGTGACGATATCTTGTCGCTTGATTTTGAAGATGATTTATCTAATGACAAATTTTGAGGAAGTTTGAATGTATCCTCTTCATCATCATCAAAACCTTCCATCGGCGCAAGCAAATCATCATGAGAATCATCTTCCGGCGAGATGCTATCATCAACGTCTGTGACATCCAAATCTTCATCAACATCATCCGTGTTCAGAAAATCATTTGTCGGAGCAGCACGACCGTCTTTCGACACTTTAATATCGTCTGAAGAATTTGAATCAGCCTCAGCATCATCTTTTTCATCAGAGATATCATCCAAGAACGAAGAATCGTCCTCGATATCGACTACTTTTTCAGAATTTTCCGTATCAACAGATGCAATATCCTCGGCCGCCGGTGCTGTAGATGCAGGCGTGGCCGTATCTTCGGCATAGCAAACACGTCCCATAGCCATCGTTACCGCAAACGACAGAGCAATAATGACTATATATTTATTTTTTAGATTATAATTCATAAATATCTCCTATGTAATTCCACATCCCGCTGACAGGGTCATATGTCACCGTATTGATAGTTAATCCTGAAAATTTCATTAATAATTCAATCCAATTGAGAGGATCATTCGTAGAAGTGATACGAATACCCATCAGATTGTAACTTGTGCCGCGCGGTGAAACCCACGACTTATGCTCCATAATTATGTCTATTCCAAGGGTTTGATTTAAGTCGTTCAAAATATTGGTTAAGTCAACTTCGCTGTATTCCGGCGGAGAGTTTAATGTACTAACTTCTTCAATAGGTAGGGTAACCATGAAAGTATCACCATCGCTGGAAATAGCGCGCGACGAAAATTCAACGCCCGAAACATTCAATGCTTGTTCCATCCATGTCATTCGTCCGATTTCACGGCGCCACGAGGTAACGATACCGCTGTCCGGTGTGCAGGTAATACCTTCCAGTTGCCAACCCGGTGTTAAAACTGAAACAACCTTTTTAATGCCGTTATAACAATTTTTCATAACATCAACCGGATTATATAGCTTTTCCCAAGGTTTTGGTTCTGGTGGAATATATGATGGTACCTCAATTTGTCGAACCGGTGCAATAACCGGTGCCGCCGGTGCAGTGAAGAACATACTCTTTAGGCTGGAATAAGCAAACCATAAGATGATGGAAAAGCCAACGATAATAACAGCCAACATGACCATATCATTATTGGAATTAATGGTTGCGAGCTTAATTTGCAGACCTTTTTCCAACATAGGTCCCAGCTCGTCATCACGTGTTTCTTCAATACCCCATTCAGCCGGTGCAAACAAAGCATCCCAATCAGGAACGGCCAACATGGAAATGAATTGATCCTTGGCATCTTTTTCATTAACGAACAGCGTATCACCATCAGACAGAATAACATCATTTCTGAAACAGATATACCACCAACCGCCTTCAACTTTAAACACACCCAGAAAGGAGGTAACACTACCCAGGCTTGTTACAAGAGCGACGGCTGCGGAAGGAACATTTCGTGTAAATCCCTGTGAAGACGCAGCTAAACCGAATTGCGAAGATTTACCTTTACGAGCCACATATAAATCGGCGCCTTCCAAAATATTTTCGGCAGCTTCTTTAACTTCAGGCAGCGGATTGTCTTCGTTCAACAGCGGCTGCCAAAACAGGCTGGCAGCATAAGTCTTGCCGTCGATAACGAAGGACGACTTCCATGCTTTTTCTTCTGCTTGTTGTTCTTCTTCCTCAGCCACTGTTGCTCTCCTTTAAAATTAGTCGTTCATTCTAGATTCCGGCGATAAAGGTGATTCCAAAACAACCGGTGTTAACATAATAACTAACAATGTTCTGTCACGTGATGCCGTTTGCGCACCGCCGAGTAACATATTATCCGGTGAACCGACACCTTGTTTATCGGTTGAATCTTCTACACGTTCATAACCGGCCAAAATCAATGTTTCGCCTGACTTCATAGCCACTTCCTGAGTGAAGCCGCGTGTTTCAATCTTCGGATTTTGAATATATTCACTCTTTTCTTCGGCATCATCTCCTTCTTCGCTGTCACCACCGGATGGTGAGGATACGAGCGGAACGGTTTCCAAATCAAGCAGATCTGCCAACGTCAAGTTAAAGAACATTAAGATTCGACCATGTTCCAAAATACGCGGTAAAACGCTCATGGTAAAGCCGGTTTCAATTTCTTCGGTTTCAACAGAAATATCATATGTATCACTATCACCACTATTTGTTTTGGTTAACTGTGAAATGTATTTTTGTGTTTTAACCACCTGAATCGGCGCCGGTTTGTTATTCATGGTTGTAACCGTGCCGCTGGTAACCAAATTGGTTTGACCTTCTTCAGACAAGGCATTTACGGCGGCATCAACTGTCCAGTGTTTAGAACTGATCCCCATGGTAAGATTACTCATGGCATCACCGATATTACCGGATGTTGAGGCGGCAATTTGCTTTAAAGAACCTTTGTTTTGAAACACGGCGCTTAAGTCTAAGCCATACTTGTCATTGTTCACAATATTAACTTGTAACACTTTAACGCTGATGGCAACTTGCTTTGAAACGCGAGCATTTTGTTCATTGATATATTTGGCAACGTGTTTAATAGCTGTTGGGGTGGCGGTTAAGGTAATGGTACCTGCCGCTTTATCTATAGTTAAAGTTGCATTTTCGCCAACCATAGAACTGATAGTGCTTTCAATATTGCCCCACATATCCATGCCGTCAACCGCGCTTGATTGTGAAATACTGGCTGATCCGCCTTCACCGCCCACGGAAACGCTTAGCGACGGATTCGTTGGTAATGAATACAAAACAAATGTTTTTGTAATATATTTATAGAAGTATATTTCGTTCTTTTCATATTTCCACCATACGCCGAAACGGTTGGCAACTTCGTCCAATAAGCCTGTCATCGGACCTTTATAGTTGACAAGCATACGGGTAGAATCTGTCCATTGTGCGCCTAAATCCGACATAGCCGGTTCGTTGTTATCGCCGTTGGCAATAACCGTTTCTTCCAATTCCGGTGCATATCTGACGGAAATAGAGGTAATTTTATTAATCATACTGCCGATTTCAAACAAGGTAATCGGGCGGTTACTGATCAATGTAATACCATCTTTAGCCTCTAAATAAGACGGAATAGGCTCGCCTTCAAATTCAACGCTACTGGTATCACCGAGCCAAATATCATTTTTAACACGCACCACATCATCCGAAACAGGCTCGCCTGGCATTGAGGCCTTTTTCTTTAAATCTAAAGCGTGTTCCGCCTGTTTGGCCATCTGATTGTCCAATTCCGGCGAAATAGAGCAAGCCACTGTGATGCCGACAATACCGATAACGGCGAATTTAAATAAATTAATCATACGCATTTTCATCCTCCATCGTTTCAATCACCAGAACGCGGTTGCCTTTATAGAAGGTTGCAATCGGTGCCGGTCTGGCGCGTGCAAAAGCTCTGACTAAAGCAGAAGCTACGTCGGCAAAGTTGCCGCGGAACATTGCGCCGGCATTTAAGGTATAATTGCGGTTGGTTTTCCAAATCAGACGCCAGCCGGATTCGTCACACCATTGAGTAAGCAATTCTTTTAGGCTCTGTCCTTCTTCCGCCAACCAATCACGGTTTTCGCTTTCTTCCGTTGACTGAACACCCATACCGGCAGATTGCAATCCACCCGGGTTGGTTGTTTCGGCAGCAACCTGCGCTTCATAGTCAATAACCTCGTTATCGATACTTGGCGGAATAGACGCCGAGACGTTATTGCCGGCGCCGGCCTGAGTAATACGATGATCACGCGGTGTTCTTTCGCCATATTCGCGGAAGTCGGCTGCGGTGCGGGTATAGCTGACCGGTGCACTGTCATGGCATTCACTGTAACCATCGGCATTTTCCGTGCACACCGCCGTGTATTCCTGTTTGCTGTTGCAAACGCCGTCAGCACATTCTGCGCCATATGCAGCAGCTTCTGCCGGCGGTTGTTGATAAGTAATGCAGCCGGACAATGTTGCCAGACAAATGAAAAGACCGCTGATAACATATCTGTTTTGCATTAAGTGACTTTCAAAGTTGTATCTCATCGTATTTTCCTATAATACATGTTAAAATTAAAAGAGCAAGCATCAGGTTACTTCCATGGGTTATTTTCAAGTTTAGCCGCCTGAACTTTTTCTTCTCGCGTGACATAGCGAACATTCCTAATAATAAATGAGTTTGGCTCTCTATCTGTAAAAATTATATTAATTTTTTGATATTCGACGCCATTATTTGCCAAAATCTTATAAAGTAACTTGAGTCGCTTTTGCTGCAACTCGTAAGAAGCAGAGCGATCAATGCGAATTTCAATGGCAACGTCATCATATTTGGTAACGTTTTCCGAAAAGGCCTTAATCCACTCTAAAGTTTGGCCCGAAATTTCAGCCCGATTGGCCTGAAATGAAAGTTTTAATTCCGAAGGAGCAATTCCGCCCTTTGACGTAGAACTTAAGCCGAGCAATTTACGGAACATTGAAGTTTCTTTCTTTTGCCGTTTAGGAGCTCTAAGTAAAAGACCGGAGTGCTTTTCGTTATCTTCATCATCTTCAACATTACTGTTTGATTTTTTATCGGAGCCGGAAAACCATGCGGCAATGCTGTCTGTCAGACTTTGGGATTCGTTTTCTGAAGATTCGCTTTCGCCAGTCGTATCATTTTCCACATCATCCTCATCTGCTTCAAAATCGCTTTCGGAGGACTGTTTGGCTTTATCTTCGGCAATTTTCTTGGCCAGACTTTTTGGCGTTTCAACCTTATGCTCTTCGGTTTCAGGCGGCAATCCGCTACGTTTGCGGCGCAGAGCGTCTTCGAGTTTTTTATTTTCGGCCGAACTGGAGAATTGCGGCGTTAAATTTTTTTCTTTCTTAATATCGTCCGGTATCGGAACAAGCAAATTGTCTTGCATTTTATAAGGCACGGCATTGCCGGAAGGCTTTTCCTTTTCAGCAATTTCCGCATTCTGATTGCGTGTTGCATTTTTGTTGGATACTTCGGCAACTTCCCACGGATCGTCATCAAAATCATCATCGCGAGCGGCGGTAGGCTTGGTGTCGGCCGGTTTACTATCGGTACCGAGATTACCTAA
>JAZNQW010000103.1:0-2983 GCA_045590435.1 Alphaproteobacteria bacterium
TGCAAATTAAACCGAATTGCCTGTTGCACCGATTGCTGGGTACAACCGAAGTGACGGTCAATTCGCGCCATGTAGAAGCTATTGTAAATAATCATGCGGCAACTGATTTGGAAATTTATGCCTTGGCACCCGATGGTGTGCCGGAAGCCTGGGGAAATGAACAGAAAAATATTTTATGCATCCAATGGCATCCGGAAGATTTTGCCGCCACCGGAAGTCAAGCCATGCAAAACGTATATGACTGGTTGGCAAAAAAGGCCGCCGTTTTTCAAATGTGCAAATAAGTTAAATTTTCAAGTAACAGATTAACCGATTACAAACTGACAACTATTTTCGGTGTGTTGTAATTTAATCGGTACGTCATCACCAAGCAGTTGTTGCAGATAAATCAATTGTACGAATTGAGACGCGTTTTCAAGATTGTCTTGACCATTTAATACAGCTTCATAAGAAGCAATTTTGGCCGCAGCCAGTTTATAATCTGAAGTGGTGTTGATAGTTAGCTTGCCGCCGCCGATATGAACTTTGATGTGGCCGCCTTTAATGCAGGATTCGGCACCGATCATAACACTGAGACAAATAATTTTTGCTAATTCCGGTGAAATGTTATTGCATTCGAAGTCTAATTTATTGGCGCGATTACCTAAGGTGTTCAAATACTCTTGGCACAGCGTGGTTAATTCTTGAGGTGACGTATTAACGGCATCAAGGCCGAAAGCTATACGGAAAAATTTTTGCCGTATTCGTAATGTTTCTGCTGCAGAAGTTAAAATATTTTTGGCATCGGCATCTAAAATACATTGTTCTCCTTCCATGGCCAACTCTATGGCAGCGGAAATGGCGCCAATGTTGCCGACCATGTCATGGCTGATGCGCGTGCACACCAAATTGGCTAACAAAGTTTTCTGTTTATTCATTAAAAACTCCTAAAAGGTATAATAAGCTGTATTCATAAATTTTTGATCTTCGCGTGACATCCGTGTGAAGTCCAGTTCGCGTAACATCGGATCGTGCAAAATTAATTTTCCGGTAGCGGCTTGTAGGGAAGGTTTATTATCGCCCAAACCCCAAATTACTTGTTCTTTATTGTCCGGCGCACCGTATTTTTGATTAACTTTTTTCCAAAAATCGTAAATTTTCAGATTGCGTAAATAATCGGCTTTCGGACCGGCACCTTTAATATTGGCGGCCTCCGAACTATACATAATACGGTGAACCTTGTTGCCGGTGAAATTGCTGGTGTAAAAGACATCTATTGTTTCATTGTTTTTGAAGTTTGCGAAAGTTTGATGTTGCACAAACTGATAATTATTTTTCTTGGCCATAAGAATGACGCAGTTGTTAATACGCTCATATCCGATAACACCTTGATTGCGGCACATTTCTTCATAGCGCCATTGAATGAAATTCGGAATTTCAAGTTTTTCATAGGTTTTTTTGTAACCGCGTTTGGTGAGCGCCTGCTGAGTTTGTTCTTGGCTCATACGCAACATAACGCCGCATATATCAAAAACCGAAGCATTTGAACGACGAGCGGTATCTTTTTCTTCTTTGGTAGAAGCTATAACGGCAGACCCCTTTTTAGCCACGGTATTGACCAGACTGTTAATCCACGTCCTACTTTGTTCTTGTTCCTCGGTTTCTTCGTCTTCTTCGTCTTCTTCGTCGTCTTCTTCTTCATCAGCGGTTATAATCGCATCCTCTCCTTGTTGCACATAAGCGGCCAGTGAGGTAGGCTGAGCATCTTTCTGATTTTTTTCGGCAAAAGCAAACGCAGGCAATCCGCTAAACACGGATATTAAGAACAATAGCAAGGAATTTCGTCCGTATAGATTCATCTTCGCTCTTTCAAATCATTGACATATTTGAAACTCTAACAGATTCTTTTTAAAAAAGGTTTAATATAGTGGTGATTTATGATAGACAAGGCCGTAAAAAAAAGCTAATTTAAGCACAAAAGGAGTAAAAATAATGCAAAGTGTGCAAATTATCGGTGCAGGATTGGCCGGATGTGAGGCCGCATGGCAATTAATTAAACGTGGCATTAAAGTAAAACTGTTTGAAATGAAACCGCAGAAGTTTTCGCCGGCGCACAAAAACCCTCACTTCGCCGAATTGGTCTGTTCTAATTCGTTACGCTCGGATGACTATGAACACAATGCTGTTGGTTTAATGCATGAAGAAATGCGTCGATTCGGTTCATTGATAATGAGTTGTGCCGATTTAACGAAAGTGCCGGCCGGCGGGGCTTTGGCGGTGGATAGGGAAGGCTTTGCGCAAATGGTTACCGAAAGGCTTTTACAAACAGGTATGGCTGAAGTGATACAAGAGGAAGTTAAAACTTTACCGGATTATGAGGCGCCGCTAACCATTGTGGCGACAGGGCCATTAACTGCTCCGACTTTTATATCTGCCCTTTTACAAAAAATAGGGAATCAAACTTTATCTTTTTATGATGCAATTGCACCTGTGGTTTATAAAGAAAGCATTGACTTTACGAAAGCATGGTATCAATCGCGCTATGATAAAGGAGATAAGTTTGACTACATTAATTGCCCGCTTTCCAAAGAAGAATACGAACATTTTGTGGATGAACTGTTGGCGGCGGAAAAAATGCCTTTTCATGATTTTGAAGAACCGCATTATTTTGACGGCTGTTTGCCGATAGAAGTGATGGCCGAACGCGGAAGAGATACGTTATTGTTCGGGCCGATGAAACCGGTTGGTCTGACTAATCCGCACAGCTCGGTTAAGCCGTATGCAGTGGTGCAATTGCGTCAAGATAATAAAGAAGATACATTACGCAATATGGTCGGTTTTCAAACAAAATTAAAATATAAAGAACAAGAAAGGATTTTTAAGCAAATTCCTGGTCTCGAGAATGCCGAATTTGCAAGACTTGGTGGTATTCACAAAAATACATTTATTAAAAGCCCAATATTGTTAGATGAGTTTTTGAGACTAAAAAAACAAAAAAATATTA
>JAZNQW010000104.1:0-4159 GCA_045590435.1 Alphaproteobacteria bacterium
GGCGGCGGTTGCTGTTTGTTCGGCCGTTTTAATCCGCACATGCCCGTAGGCCTCGGCGCGCTTAATTTCACGCGGTTCGGTCGAAGTTAAAAAGGCAATAATCTTATCGGCATAAACCGTTTTCTGCTCACTGGTTAAAACCACATTTCCCTCAGCCTCAATTTTATTTTCCTCATGAAAATACCTGCTTTGCTCTTCGGCCGTTAAGGTGCCGCGATTATTAACCACTTTCGAATGACCTATCAAAGTCAGTTCATTGCTTGGTTTTGAAAACGTCCATGCTTCACCGCTTAAATTGCCCCAATCTCCTACGGCTTTAACTTCCTGACTGCCATAGCCGTATTCAGCCTTAAAATCATAAGCACCGCTTTCCGTATCTATGGTTGTTTTGCCGTTAACAACCGCATGTACTTTTTGTTGCAAATCCAAAACATTGGTATTCTGATCAAAATACCCCTCAACTGATGAAATAGTGATATTTCCGCTGTCAGTCGGAATTTCACCTTTAGGATTAACCAGCAGATATTTTTGTGAACCGGTATCCGTTTCATCCACACTGTCGGCCGTCACATGGTTGACACGATTTTTACCGTCGGTTGAACTAAATACGGTGTTTTCCATGTGCAACTGTTCCATTTCGTTTTTACGCGGCATAGTCACATTATTTTGCAAATCAATGCTTTTTCTGATATTCGGCATTACCACCATCACTCCAAGCAACAAGGCGGCAAAACAAGGAAAACCCAGTTTTACAAACCGCATCCAACCGGATAATACCGATGACGTTTTCTCTTTCGGCGATTGTGTGGCAAAACCAGTGCCGTTATCAAAATATTCATCAATTTTACGTGAATCGACCATAAATCAGCTTGCTCCGGCCTTTAAGCAGTCATGAATGTGTACAATACCAATCGGTTTTTTATTTTCAACCACAAACACATTCGTAATTCCCTTACCTGTGTTATTCATCACATTGACGGCTTCGGCAATCAATATATCCTTGGTAATCGTGCGCGGATTTTTGGTCATCACTTTCGATACTTTTTCGGTAATTAAATTCGGCGACATCCAGCGACGCAAATCACCGTCGGTAATCATTCCGATTAAATCACCGTTATCATCAACAATACCGACACATCCCAGCATTTTGGACGACATAGTTATCAACGCATCCTGCATAATTGCGTCTTTACCGATTAAAGGCATTTCTTCGCCTGTATGCATAATATCAGATACATGGCGTAAAATTGAGCCTAATTTACCACCCGGATGACGTAATTTAAAATCGTCCTCGGTAAAGCCTTTACGCACCATCAAAGCCGCCGCCAAAATATCACCCATAACCAGTGTTGCCGTGGTTGATGACATTGGCGCCAACCCCAATGGGCAAGCCTCTTTATTGTCCGGAAGGCGCAGAATCAAATCGCTGTTACGCCCCAGTGAACTATCCGGATTTTTGGTAATTGCAATTAACGGAATCGAAAACCGACGACAGTAGGTCAAAATATCCAATAGTTCTTTAGATTCACCGCTGTTGGAAATTGCTATTACCACATCATCTTTGGTAATCATCCCCAAATCACCGTGACTGGCTTCGCTCGGGTGTAAAAAGAACGCCGGTGTTCCCGTAGAAGCCATCGTTGCAGCTATTTTATTACCGATATGCCCCGATTTTCCCATGCCGGTAACAATGACACGACCACGAGTATTTTGTAAAACATCTAAGGCCTTACCTAATGTTTCATCCAAACTGTTTTCCATTGTTTTCAGCGCTTCTATTTCGCGATCAATGGTTTGTCTGGCCACATGTATATCTGAAATTTCGCTCAATGTTTATCTCCTTATTGATACACTTGGTTAAATCATACTTTTTTTTGCTCAGATAGCAAGTTTTATTTGCTTTTTATGCCCGATTGTTTAAGCCAAATTTGTTTTTTACTTGCTTTCTGCCGTGAATTGTTTATGATAATTCTTGCCGACAAGAGATTGCCGGCGGAGTATCCTAGCTCCTCTAACAGAAAACAACTCCTCTTTTTTGGGGAGCCGGCAAAATATGTTGAATATGCCGGACTGTCTGTTAGCAGTTAGGAACTCCCCGCCTTGAAGGATTTTCAGGCGGTTTTTTGTTGTCTGGTGGCATAGCCACCACATAAAAGTCATTACCTGACTTTTTAAATTTGCCGAGATTCTCGTGTCAAGCACGAGAATGACGGTTTATTGTTTTTCCCTGTCATTACCCTATTTAATCGGGTAATCTCAGCAAACTAACAAAAAGAAGAGGAGTTCTGAAATGTCTGTTCCCAATTTAATCTCACGAGATATTCTGGCTGAAATCTGCCCGCAATTTAAGCAATTACGACTTAATCGCGGCATCAGTATCGAGGAATTACATAACGCCGTAAAAATCAGTGTCCATTCGCTTAAACGCATGGAACAAGGCAAACGCTTACCTTATAGCTACTTTAAGCGTTTGGCAAAATTTTATAATGTTCGTGTGCGCATTGTCTTAGATTAAAGCCTCGGATAATGAGTCTGGAATGCAGTGAATTTGGTGCAACGTGTACAAAAGAAGTACACGAACGAGAAATTTACAATTTATAGACTCATTATCCGAGGTTTAATTTCAGGATTTTTGTTCCCACTTACCGCTTTCACTCTGTTGCCAATAAAAAACTTCAAAACCGGCGTCTTTATATACTTTCCACAAACGCCGTGCCTGCATCAATGCGGTTTCCGAACTACCGTCAAACACATTAAAAACACGCTCATAATTTGTTGCTTTTGCCGGTTCAATTTCAGCCCCATCAACCAAAAACAAGTATGTGGCGCCATTTGCGTTATCATCTTCTGCAGTCAAAAAAACAGGTTGTTGTGCGGAAAATCCGTCTTTTTTCGAACCATGCGGCAGAAAACTTTCGTCGTTATAAGTCCACAAATAGTTGTTCAAATAAGCCACACGTTCTTCCGAGGTGGTTTTAAGACCAATTTTATTACCCGTGCCGTATGCTTTGGTAAGCAACACCGGTAACACCTCTTCCAGCGATTGTTTCTGCAGGTGATAAAAATCTATGCGACTCATTATTCTTCTTTCCAATTAATCGTTATCGTGTCAATTTCGCCGTTATTATCAAATTGCAGAGTCATGCGACCGATATCGCGCGCTTCTTTAATTTTAACACGCAAATCCTCAACCCCGAATATTTTTTTATCATTCAGTGTCAATAAATTTTGTCCGGTTTCAATACCTTTTTCTGCCAATACGCCATTCGGTTCAACTTCGGTAATCACAAACTGTTGCGTTATATCATTATAATAACCTTTCGCGCCAAACTCGGTTAAATGCACCCAGTTTTTACCTTCTTCTGTTTTTGCCGGCAGTTGTATTTTTTCCTGCGGTAGCGGCATCTCAGCCACTTTTATTTCAGCACTAATCAACACCCCGTCACGCCGCACCGTAAATGGTAATACGGTTGCCGGTTTGGTAGCCGCCACTTCCGTCGCAAACAAACGCGCATTTTTCAGATTAATATTGCCTAAACGTTCAATCACATCTCCAACTTTTAACCCAGCTGTAGCCGCAGGTGAATCTTCTGCCATTGACACAATAGCCAACTGTCTGACTGACGAATCATCCTTGGCTTTGACCTGCCCCACATCAATTCCTAACCAACCGCGGATAACTCGACCGTTCTTTTTCAGTTGTTCAACAACCCATTGCACCGTATTGGACGGCGTGGCAAAACCCAAGCCCTGATTGCGCCCGTCAGTGGAAAAAATGGCTGTATTCATACCGATTATTTTGCCTTGTCGATTAAACAACGGACCACCGGAATTGCCCTGATTAATTGCCGCATCAGTTTGTAAAAAGTTGTCATACGGTCCTTTGGCTATATCACGTTCTTTAGCCGATATAATACCCAGCGACACACTACTACCAAGCCCATAGGGATTACCGATAGCAAACACCGTATTACCAACCCGAACATTATCCGAATCGGCAAAATGTGCCGGTTCCAATCCAAGCGGATGCTCCACTTGCAACAAAGCAATATCTGTTTTTGCATCAACTCCGATAACTTTAGCGGCATATTCATCTTCATTTTCTGTGGTTACTGTGGTTTGTTGCGCGTCTTCCACAACATGAGCATTCGTCACCACA
>JAZNQW010000105.1:0-4807 GCA_045590435.1 Alphaproteobacteria bacterium
TGCCAGCAACCAAATAATGCGGCAAAAAGAGGCCCTTAAGAGAAAGATGATAAAAAGTGATATAAAAGATCAAAAAAAATAAAAAAAGTTGGGCAACTTAAAATTTTTTTAGCGTTCGTTTAAAGGAGGGGTGTAAAAAGCCTGACTCGTATTTTAACATAAGAGTTAAAACAGAAGCGAATTATTTTATGCTATTTATATTACAGAAATGGAAGAATTAAATAGTATTTAATGGTCGTGATACTCGTAAAAAAGGTGTTAATAAGATGACATATAATACAGTTCACTTAACTAATGAACAAGAAAAAGTAATCGTTGCTTATTGTGCTAAGCATGATATAGAATTTAAAATTGCTACTGCTAATGATGTAACAATGGAAGCATTTAAGAATGATCCGATAATGCAAATAGAAAAGGACAAGGTTACCGGTGAAGAATCTGAACATAACGTAACAGCAAGGATTGCACGTTATATTGAGTGCCAGAAAAGTGTGGTTGAGCGTATCGCAGAAAAAATTGAGCTTGAGAAGACTTTACAGAGACGTATAATGCGCAAAAAAAACATTCAAAAGGCTAAGATGGATACTAACCCGGACCTTGAAAAGCTTGTTGATAATTTATATCAGTTAAATATCGTTGATGAGCATAGTTATTTGGCTTTGGTTTGCTTTCTGATGCAACTTAAGTATTCTCGCGATAATGAAATTGCCGAAAACGGCAAGACTTGCGTATTTTTCAACGGAGTGGCTCGTAATGGAAAATCGGCTACAGCTAAGGCTATTTGCGATATTGAAGCGCAATATGGAGAAGTTTTCAAGGCCCAATCAGGGAAAATTTTGGAGTCAACACACGAAGAACAAGTGTGGCAGAGCCATCTTAATTATTTTGACGAAGTAAAACCAACGGATATTGATCGTGAATTGTTATTGACGATAGTTAACGGCGGAAATGTTGAACTTAATCCGAAAAACAAAAAGCCGTATAATTACCATGTTAATACAAACAATATTTTTGCATCAAATGACCAAATCAGTTTGAAGCAAAGGCGTGTATCGGTAATTAAATTTGGCAATAGGTTAAATGGGCGTCCATTGGCGCCAGATACTTTAAAGACAATCATAATAAACATTATGAATTCATTACCGAATTTTGATCGTTATTACGATTTATACGACGTTGTCTCAACATATAACGAAAATAGGATAACACCTTTAGCAGTAAACGACCTTTTGACGTTCATTAATGATAGGATAGGCTTTGTTAATGAGAGCAATGAATTGTCGGTGCAAGCATCTTTACGGTTTGCCCCTCATGACATTTTTAGTCACATAAAAGGTGCGTATAATAAGCAGGCTATTACATCCGAACGTAAAGGAGCTATTATTTTACTGTTGGAGCATTTGGTCGAAAAAAAGCTTATTGATGAGGTAAAATATAAAAATTGTTCTACTCGTAATTTTTATATATCCGGCGATAACTTTATAAAAATCACCGCTGAATTTGATAAAATAAATACAGCCAAAGAAACAAACATCAAAATTCTCAAGGTGACACTTTTAGACGCTCTTACGCCATATTTTCAGAATAAGCCTATTGTAAAAATGCCATCTCCGACCAATAAAACAAAACCGGAAGAGGTATGTATACCGATATTTGATCGCGACAGCACGGTATATAAAGCTTTGGAAAATGATGTTTGTAATTGGAAATTAAAAACACATAATAAATCGGAAAACGAGGTTTCGGAATTCCTTTATAAAAAAGGAACGGTCATTTATTACAAAACGATTTTGCAAATTCAAGGTTTTAAATGGCATTACGAAGATATCGAAAACGATGAGCAAAAAAAGCAGCTTTACTATAAGTTAATAACGCCAGATTTTTGTCGGTATGTGCGTTTGGAAACATTAATCAACATCCTTAAAGAAGAACTTCAAGAAAGGTTTAAGGACGAAGAAATGGTAACGCAAATTTATATGCAAAAGACCGGATTAACGGATAAAACGACATTTTTATTAGCTGAAAAGGAAAAATATTCGGAGAACAGTTATGTAGTCGATGGAGTGAGTGTTCCTGTTTGGCGTTAATAAAAAGCTTTGCTGTATTTTTGATTGGGATGTCGTAATTTGACATCCCAATTTTCTATTGTTATGGCAATTATTGCTTTTTAATTTGCTATTTTAGTCATCATCTTCTTCATCAAACTCGGCCAGTTCGTTATAAATTTTCGATTCTGTATAACGCGGATCAGTCATTAATTGTTCGCGTGTCGGGCGAGATTTTTTCTTACGTACTACAGGAGGTAATTGGGGCTGTTGCTTTATAATAAGATTAATATCTTCATTGTTCGTTATCTTCATTAACTTACATAGCTTACGCACAACCTTTTCCCAATCAGATCGAAATTCTCGTTCTAAACAATATATTTTATCAAAATCATAATCTCCTATTTGCAGCACACCGATACCACCCTGTTTTCCCGGTTGAAAATAAATTTCTCCTCTTAAAATTTTTATTGCTTGGTCTATACCGATCAAAATCCATTTATTTCCACTGCCTGCTTGGGTATATATTTTGCCATAATAGCGCGGAGAGTTAATGCTATAAGGTTCTCTTTCCTTAACTATTTCCATTTTATAAATCCTTTTTACAAATAGTTGTCAATACCTTCTGGATGTATTTTCATCCATTTTCGATTCGTTCTCTTAGCATATATAAAATGTTTAGTAAAATGTTCTTTTACATTTTTTTGTCCGATATAAAGTCTAAAAAGCGACCCTGTATGCACGAGATTTGTTTTTGCTGAATAAACCCACGTAAAAAGCAAATCCGTGTATCTGGGGAGAAATAACGAGTCTCGGGAGAGTGTTTAGTATTCATCAGCAAACATGATTGTTAAAACGCGGTTAGTGACGGACGAATCGGCAGGATTTTCGGAAGCATAGCATGTATTAAATCGGTCGTAATAATCAATTTTCCAAAAGATTTTATTGCCGTTATACATAAAACTTCCGAAATCATGCTCGCCATAAGGATCGTTATCCGGTGTAAAATCAGTAAAATTTTGCACCAGCAGCGTAATATTTGCCACATCATCAGTCGGTAAAGAATCAATACCGGCAGTCAACAGCACCTGACCACCGGTAAATGTTTTGCGAAAATTATCGTTTAAGGTTTTTATGTCGGGCATTATTTAGCACCTTCAGGCTGAATGTTTGCTTCATTCAAAAATTCGCCAAATCGACGCAATGCATTAATAACCGAAGAATGCGAGCGTTTGCCATAGCTTGCCTTTTTGCCAGTTCTCTCAAATTGCGGCATAATTTCCGGCAAATGTTGTGCAAGATGTTCATAAGAGATTTTCTCTTTACGGCACAATCTGTCCAAGCGTGACGGATAATCAATCGAGGTTAAAGGGCTGTAATTTTTGGCTAAAAGATATTGTTCAAATTGTTTTTGCATGGTGTTTTCCTTCATAAATTAGTGGGTAAAGTTTGTGATTTAATTGTTTGCGTTGACGCTGACGATGTCGATGACCACCGCACAACCGCGTTCTTTTTCTGCGTTGCAAGCCACGATTGCATCACGGAGCGACCAATAAATTGTCGGCATCAAAATTCCGTTTATTTTAATTTGCCACATAGTATTTTCTCCTTAAAGTTGATTCATTAACTATTTACATTAAATAGTATACAAGAGAAAAAACACCTTGCGAGCCCCCTAATTTGCAAAAATGTGCACTTTTTTTACTATTTTTTACGGTTTTTTGTGTTGACAAATAATATGACAAATGATAATATTTGTCCATATGCGACAAAAGGAAGACGATATGTTATTTAAAATACCGACAGAAAGCGAAGATAAGCTCTTTACAAAATTAGATGTGCGAAGTACGGACTTAGCTGCTGCTATGGGCAACAGAGGGCAGTATTGGTTGGCAGACTATTTGCCACATACAAAAAAAGTTTACTGCATGGATAGAGAATATAACGAATCTTACACAGAGCGTTTTGATGCCGAAACACTAGGCGTGCGGCTGTTAATTCCGGCTGAAGAAGCCAAAAATATTAAATCTACTGGAGTATACTTTACCGAATACGGCGAATATCCGCAAGATGCAATAACTGAAGAGTTGTCCAAAGAGTTAGATGAAAAACTTTATAAACACAAACTTAAAAGCACTGGCAAGGAATATACTTTGCCGTTTGGCCATCATCAGAGCAAATGCGGTGAATACGAATATAACGAAAAAAAATATGTTAAAGTCTCCGATGTTAATTGTTGGTTTGAGGTACAGCCTATAATATGGCTTAAAGATAGCCAGACAGGCGCTTATATGTCCCAAATGATACTGCTTACTTCCAAATGGAACGACTACGCGCCGGATGATAAAAGATTTGATCCGGACAACATATATTTGAAGGTATTTCTGCGCGATGTGTTTGCCAAGGAAATTATGCCACAGACCAACCAAATTCAAGTACAGCAGCTGTTTCCGAATCAAAATGTAAGCGGCCAGCAGGCAGTTAATAACGCTATTAACCAAGCTTTGTCTCTGGATAAAATTGCTGATGTTCAATTTACCATTCCGGATGATGAGATTTTGTTCCATTCCGATTATATCGAAGTTGTAAATTGCAAAAGCACAGACGTTGCCGCAATCAGCAACGGTTGCTTTTGGATTGATTCACAGAGTATACCAAAACCGCAACCGCGTATGGTTAAGGCTTACAAGTCTACCATTTTTTCGGGAGACAGAGATACTTTCTATGGTGTCAGACCGATGATTTCAAGCAAAGAAAGTCAG
>JAZNQW010000106.1:0-13439 GCA_045590435.1 Alphaproteobacteria bacterium
TTTTCTTCAACAACTTCTTCCTGCTGCTTTTCTTCTTGTTGCACTTGTGCAAAAGACGGCGGCACAATACCGGCATTTTTTTGCACCTCTGTTTCGACAACGCGCAAAATTTCATTTTTTATATCTGTGGCAAATTGCGGATTTGATGAAATTTTTTGAAACATATTAACATATTCCGATAATTTTGGCGTTAACTTAGACATAGCCATGAAAACCGGAATTTTAAACAGCGGCTTTTTTGATGACGATAAATATCTTTCCAATCCATAGCGACTGGCCATTATGCGATTATAATACAGACTGCCTATCAAATAATCGGCTTTACCGGTAAATATTTTTTCATACGCCTCATATGGGGTTTTAACATGTTCCAAATTAAGGTCTTTTAATTTACGCCATGCAAAATCGCTGAAATATTCACATTCACATATAATGCCTTTTAACTTTTTCAGATCTTCTATACCTTTGATTTTATCTTGAGTTTCCACCAATCCCATAATGTGAATCGGATTTGAAATCACTGCAGGATATATCGGAACAATACCAGAAAATTGTTTTGTATCCGAGTAAGTGCCGAGCATTAGTTGGAATTCACCCTCACGCATACCGATAATGATTGATGTGTAGTCACAATCCTTTAATGACGGGAAACTTACCTTGTTCATATTTAAGGTGTAATGCTCCAAAGCGTTTTGTAACGGTTGCCAGAAAACATTATGCAAATGAATACTGAATTTTTCTCCACCACCAGCATCTTCATCTTCATACCAAGAAAACGGGAAGAAGTCCGATAATCCGACCACATTCAGATTATCTCCCAAAAATTCCTCTTTTTTTACCATGCTATTGTTATTTACTTCTTCGGCGCACTCAGCCGTTCCGCATAAGAACACGGTTAGTAACAAGACTACGGCTTTTATAAATATTTTACTCATTTTATCACCTTATATTCATACATCTTAAATAAATTGTGTTAAAAAGATTTTAACCGATTGCATAAAAACAATAATTTTGTAACATATTACAAAAGAAAAGTCAAAAGCACAAGATGATACATATAGATAAAAATTTATTTTTGCCGAGCGGGCAAAATTTGATTGCTGTTACCTCAGGTGCCGACGGTATGGGTAAAACATGGTTGGCCACCTCGCTGGCGCACGCTTTAAACATTCAGCGGCGCAGTGTGCTGTTGTTTGATGCCGACAGCGGTCTATCCAATATCCAAGCGCAACTCGGATGGAACGGACACGCCCTTTTAAATGATGCCGCTAATAATCAGATTACTTTTAATCAGGCAATTATTCCAATTAACAAACGTAAGTTCGATTTTTTGGCAACGGCAGCCGGTAGCGAATTATGGGAAGATATGCCAATCGGTCGATTACAAATATATAAAGATTACCTACAATGTGTGGCACAAAATTATGATGATGTGGTTATTGATTTACCGGCGCGTGAAAAAATTATGACTCATTTAATGCCACTGCAAATTAGGTTAATTTTGGTTTGTACCGGCGAACCGGCGAATTTGGTGGCCACTTATCATTTTTTGCAGCATAAAAAATTACTGAGCAATTATAAAAGTTTGCATATTGTGGTAAATTATGCTAATTCATACGAAGACGGGTTGCGCACATATAATACGTTGCGACGCGCGTGTGAAAAATATATTGAAAAAACACCTCCTTTGTTAGGGGTGGTACGACACGATACGCATGTGCGTGATGCAATTTACAATCATGCGTTATTGTTGCAGCGATATCCGACAAGTGAGGCGGCTGAAGATGTGTCACAAATTGCACAACGGCTGTTAAAAGGAGAAATATAAATGGCTTTAACCAATGATGCTTTGGGATATTATCAAATTTTAAATGTTCAGGCAACAGATGATGCCGGACTAATTAAAAAACAATATTACCAATTGGCAAAATATTGGCATCCGGATCATAATGAAGCGGTTAATGCTCTTGAAATGTTTCAAAAGGTTTCCGTAGCGTATGATATTTTGAAAGAGCCGGAAACCCGGCGACAATATGATTTACTGTCAGCTGTTTATGAAGCCAAAGATTTTCCAACTTTAGGCTCGCTTAAGATTTATAAAAATCAGGCCGGAAAAGATGATGCCGCACTGCGGGTTTTAAAACAACGATTGGTTAAAACCGATTTCAAAAAAGCGGTTGTTGAAGAGCGGAAAGACATTTGTAATTTCCGCGAGGCAGCCTCTATGGTTTTAAACACATCTGTGGCGAACTGGCTTAAAGGTTGGTGGGCGCCGGATGGTTGGAAGAAAACTTGGAATGCCTTAAAATATAACTATCATTCGGTTTATGCCACAGACACGGATAATTTGAAATTGTTGGTGCATAATGCGGTTGCCTATCAGCAGGAAAATGATGTGCAAATGGCATGGATTTATGCAAACCAAGCAACTATTTTGGCCCAAGTTCATGGCAATTTCCGCTTGCAATCCCTGCTAACCGAGTTTATACAGGCGCCTAACTTCAAACCGCAAAAAACCGTGCGTCTGCCGCGTTGGCAAGCACAAGAGCTGAAATACCGACAATGGTTGATGCCGGCTGTTATTTGCGCTTTATTGATTGCCGGTTCTATTGCCGCGGCGGCATTCAGCGGCGGATTAAACTTTATGAATAAAAGTCAAAGTTATTATCAAGAGCGTGAATTTTCAAACGGCGCACTTATGTCTTATGATATGATTGATGCGCAGATTATGAAAATTGACAGTGATATAAACAGCACGGAACACTTATATCACCTGCGCCGTGCCTGCCCGATTTATTACGGCCCTGATGATCGTTATGACCAAATGACCATGGGGACTGAAAATCAAACCGTGCGTGTGGTCGGTTGGACGGGCAATAAAAAGTGGTATAAGGTTGTTATTGATAACGGCGAAATGGGCTTTGTGCATTACAGCCATTTAAAAAAGGGAATGGGAAATCCGGTGCCGCCACGTAGCTATGTGTATCAAAATTAAGGGAAAGATAAATTATGGGATTAAAATTTGAAATAGATAAAAAAATAGGCAAAAGTCGATTGGGACGTTTAATTACCAAGCATGGCACGGTTAATACACCGGCTTTCATGCCGGTGGGAACTTGCGCCACGGTTAAGGCTATGTTGCCGGAAAGTGTTGCCGCCACCGGTGCTGAAATTTTGCTTGGCAACACCTACCATTTAATGCTCCGGCCGGGCGCCGATTTAGTGGAAAAAATGGGTGGTTTACACAAATTTATGAATTGGAATAAACCTATTTTGACCGACTCCGGCGGTTTTCAGGTTATGAGCCTCAGCGGTTTACGTAAATTGACTGAAGAAGGTGTAACTTTTCGTTCGCATGTTGACGGCACAAAATATTTTTTATCGCCTGAAGAATCCATGAAAATTCAACACAAACTGGATTCAAACATTACCATGTGTTTAGATGAGTGCACGCCATATCCTTCCACCTATGAAGATTGTGCCAAATCCATGCGCATGTCTATGCGTTGGGCCAAACGCAGCAAAGATGCTTTCATTGACCGTGACGGCTATGGCATTTTCGGCATTCAGCAAGGCAATGTGTTTAAGGATTTGCGTGCCGAATCGGCCGAGGCACTAAAGAAAATAGGCTTTGACGGCTATGCCATCGGCGGACTGGCTATTGGTGAAGGACAAGAAAAAATGTTTGAGGTTTTGGACTACGCACCGGATATGTTACCGGAAGACAAACCTCGTTATTTAATGGGTGTGGGCCGACCGGATGATATTGTCGGCGCCGTTTTACGCGGCGTTGATATGTTCGACTGCGTGATGCCGACACGTTCCGGACGCACGGCGCAAGCCTTTACAAAATACGGGCCGATTAATGTACGCAATGCACGTCATCGCGAGGACCAGCGACCGTTGGAAGAAGGTTGCGATTGTCCGTTATGTTCACATTATTCGCGTGCTTACATTCATCATTTGCATAAATGCAACGAAATTTTGGGCGTTATGCTTTTAACCTGGCATAATGTGCGCTATTATGAACGATTGATGCAGGGCTTGCGTAATGCCATAAAAAGTGATACATTAGAACAGTATACAAGTGAATTTTATGCCAATCAGGCCAAGGGGGATATTGAGGAGATATAAAAATGAAACACGACCGTGTGGAACAACCCAATCTCATTAAAGCCGAATCGGCTGTCGACAGCGACGCAACCTCTTTGGAAGATGTTGCGATTGAGCGTTTCAAACAAGCTAACAAACAAGAAGGAATCCGCGTTTTTGTGGCCGGCGGTTCGCGTGCCGGCAATGATGAAATTTATATGCATGAAACTTATTTGTTGGGACAGTTGATTGTGAAAATGGATTTTAAACTCGATTTCGGACTTTCCAACAGCGGCATTATGGGCTCGGTGGCGCGCGGCGTTTTAGACGGATGGAGTGTAAAACAAATTCGTTCATCCAAAGATTCACCTATTCAAGGAATTACCACAGCGAAATATTTTTCTTTATATCCGAGTGATGATGAATTGATTGAAAAAATGGATATTATTGTGGCAAATTCGCTTGAAGAGCGTAAACAAAAACTTTTGAATGCCGACTATGTGGTTTTTGCACCGGGCGGCGTCGGCACACTTGATGAGCTTGCCTACGACTGCGTTGCCATGCAGGATGGCATGTTACCGCTCAAACCTTTTATTATTTATAATATTAACGGTTATTTCCATCACCTGTTGGAATATTTAAAACATATTGCCCATGAAGGTTTTGCCGAACCGGTGCCGTTTATTGTAGTGGATAATGCAAAAGAAATGGAAATTGCGTTTAGACTTTTGAAGTTGCGGTGCCAAAAATGTGCCGACAGTCAAGAGGCTTACGGAACTTCACGACAATTAATTTATGAATTACCTTATTTTATTAAGAAAACCGGTGAAGGAAAAACCATTGATGAATGTTTGGCACAAGTCGATCAAATTATATCCGGCGGCAGTGAGGCTGACCGGCAATTCTTGCAAAGCGAAATAGAGAATGCTTATTTAGAACGCGAAATAGAAAAAATGTATGACCGTTTAGTGCAGGCCGGTCGCGATACCGGTAAGGTCAGCGACAAGTTGGCGCACCTTAAAAAGCGCCATAAGGAGATATTGTAACGTGAACGTTTTTGCCTTTATCTTCAAATATCTGAACAAAACAAAGATGCTGGCAACAATCATTATGTTATCAGTCATTGCTCATGCGGTTATTTTGCGCTTTGAGTCGTTTTATATGGCTCGCGCCTTAGGTTTATTGCCCGATTATCTTAACAATTCCGCTATTTTACGAAATATTATCATTGCGTTGGCCGTTTATATGGCGTTAATTGTTATCGACAGCTTGCTCGATTTAACCGTTCGCATTGCCCTGGCACGCTTTTTGCCTTATTTTAACAGCCTGATTTTCAAAGATCTATTTAAAACCGTGCACCACCATTCCGTTTCCTTTTTTCAAGAGGAAATGTCCGGCAAAATTGCGGCAAAGGTCAAAAATGTGGTCAGCGGCACGGCACAAATCTGCCGCATGACGGCTTTTGCGTTGGTTAATCCGCTGATTGGCGTTATCGTCAGCATTATTTTTATTATGTATGTCAATTTTTGGCTCGGGCTTATTTTTGCCCTGATGAACATCATTTTTATTGTTATCGCATGCCTCATTCGTTATCGCGTCGGCAAATACGCCTATTCGCGCGCCCGCCTGATGACGGAAACCGAAGGTATTTTTATTGATACGGTCACCAACAGCGATTTGTTAAAAAGTTTTGCCAACTATTTTTATGAGAAACGCTATTTTTATCACAGTTTGCGCCAAGCCGTGCGCGCCGAGCAATTGGAAACCAGAAAAGATTCGATATATAACTGGATCGGCAACAGCTGTTTCGATATTATGCGTATCATTTATATCGGGCTGATTTTTTATTTTTGGTTTAAGTTTAATTTGCCGCTTGAAGGGGTTTTGTTGTGCTTTACGCTGATCAGCCGCATGGTGCATGATATGTATGGCTTCGGCTGGCTAGCCGGTGAGTTTTCCCGTGCCTACGGACAGGTCAAAGACGGCTTAGAGCTGATTTATCAACCGTGTTTAATTGTTGATAAGCCGAATGCTGGTAAAATCAAAATGCGCGGTAAAGCCATAAAATATGACAACATTACATTCCATTACAATCGCAAGGACAATTTGTTTGAAGGTTTTAATTTGAACATAAAATCCGGCGAGAAAGTGGGGTTGGTCGGTCATTCCGGCAGCGGGAAATCTACATTGATTAAACTTTTGGTGCGCTATTATGACGTGCAAGGCGGTAAAATCACGGTCGGCGGTGCCAATATCGCCGACGTGCAACAAGAATCGTTGCGCGCCCAAATTGCCGTTATTCCGCAAGACACAACTTTGTTTAACCGCACTATTATGGAAAATATTCGCTATGGTAACGTAAATGCCTCGGACGAGGAAGTCATTAAAGCAGCTCAAATGGCCTATGCCGACGAATTTATCCGCGCCCTGCCGAACGGTTATCAAAGCAAGGTCGGCGAGCGCGGTGTCATGCTTTCCGGCGGTGAACGGCAGCGAATCGCCATTGCGCGTGCCATTTTGAAAAACGCACCGATTTTAATTTTGGATGAAGCCACTTCGGCACTCGACAGCGAAAGCGAACGCTATATTCAAAAATCGCTCAAAAAGTTGATGCAAGGCAAAACCGTTATTGCTATTGCCCACCGCTTATCCACCTTAAAAGAAATGGACCGATTAGTCGTCATGGCCGAGGGCAAAATCATTGAAGAGGGTTCACACATTGAACTACTCAAAAAACGCGGCGCTTATTATGATTTTTATCAAATTCAAAATATGAACCGCTGAAAAACCGCCTGCCGATTAAAGCGGGCGGCGCCTTCACAGTCATTAACCAAAGGCCGCCTATGCTGCCTTCCGGTCGCATTCATCTTGTTGCAATTGATGAGGTTGCAACAAAAAAGCCATCTCTTTTTTAGAGACAGCCGGAAGTTAGAAACTACTACACGAGATAGCGCGGTATATTAACCGCTATGGTCTATTTTACCGCCTTCCGGCCAACGCCGAAAAGCGTATAAATAACGTTTATACTAACGCGTGTAGGAAGTTTCTACGCTTCCGAGCACCTTTAAAGCGCCTAAAAATTTTATACCAAATAAAAAACCGCCTGTCCAGTGAAAAGTGATATATTTCGCTTGCAAAAAAAATCGAATTGCCTATATTGAAGCCAGATTAAAATTTTATTTATAAGGAGAAAAAAATGCCTTTGGTTTCTATGCGTCAAATTCTTGACCACGCCGCCGAAAACAATTATGGTGTACCGGCGTTTAACATTAATGATATGGAACAAATTATTGCCGTTTTGCAAGCCGCACGCAAAGTAAATGCGCCGGTGATTATTCAAACTTCTACCGGTGCGCGCAAATATGCCGGCGACCCGATGATTCGCCACATGATTGAAGCCGGAATTGAAATGTTTCCGGAATTACCGATTTGTTTGCACCAAGACCACGGCGCCAGTGTTGATGTTTGCCAATCAGCTATTGTGAACGGTTATTCCTCAGTAATGATGGACGGTTCTTTGGAAGCCGACGGTAAAACTCCGGCTTCGTTTGAATATAATGTTCGTGTCACACAAGAAGTTGTTGCCAGAGCTCATGCCGTCGGTGCTTCGGTTGAAGGCGAACTCGGTGTTATCGGATCACTTGAAACCGGCAAAGCCGACAAAGAAGATGGTCATGGTGCCGAAGGTAAATTAGACCGCAAACGCTTGGTAACCGATCCGGATGAAGCCGCCGAATTTGTGGCCTTAACGCACTTAGACGCTTTGGCCGTTGCTGTCGGAACTTCGCACGGTGCTTATAAATTTACACGCAAACCGGATGGTGAAATTCTGGCGATTGATGTCATTGAAAAAATTCATGCCAAATTACCGAATACACACCTTGTGATGCACGGTTCGTCTTCGGTGCCGCAAGAATTGCAAGATCTCATCAACGCTTATGGCGGCCAAATTCCGCAAACTTACGGCGTGCCGATGGAAGAAATTGTACGCGGTATTAAATCTGGTGTGCGCAAAGTTAATGTCGATACCGACTCACGCATGGCCATTACCGGCGCCATTCGTCGGGTTTATGCCGAGCATCCTTCTGAATTTGACCCGCGTAAATATCTTAAACCGGCCATTGAAGAAATGCAAAAAGTATGTGAAGAGCGCTATGTTGCATTCGGCGCCGCCGGACAAGCCGACAAGATTAAGGCTATTCGTCTGTGTGACATGGCTAAGCGCTATGCCGCCGGTGAAATTTAAAATTTTCGCACAAAATTCACACAATTTTGCACCGCCGTTTTTGTCGGCGGTGTTTTTTTATTGCATTACCTCTATGGCTTTAGAAATTTTGCGAATCGAATTCAGTTCAATTTGCCGCACACGCTCTTTAGAAATATTATAAATTTGGCTCAAGTCATCAAGCGTAACACACTGATCACTTAAGCGTCGTTTATATAATATATCTTTTTCTCGCGGATTAAGCACCGTAATGGCCTTATTAAACAAATTACGCCGATAATTGATGGTTTCGCGATAGGCTAAACGCTCTTCCTGATTAGGTTTTGTATCATAAATAAAATCCATCCATTCCGAAGAATTATCGCCGTCACCATTGTCAACCACCGCATTCAATGAACCGTCGTGCGATTTCAAACGTGTGTTCATCTCGGTCACGTCCTGCACGCTAACATCCAGCGACGCGGCAATATTTTGCAACACTTCCGTTGAAAGTTCGCGATCGTCTGTCAGATTGAGCTGATTTTTAATTTTACGCAAATTGAAAAATAATTTTTTCTGCGCCGCTGTTGTGCCTAATTTTACCAATGACCATGAATTTAAAATATATTTTTGCACCGAGGCCTTAATCCACCATAAGGCATAGGTTGAAAAGCGAAATCCTTTGTCCGGTTCAAAGCGGTCCACCGCATACATCAATCCGATATTACCCTCAGCAATCATTTCCGATATCGGCAAACCATAGCCTTTATACTGCGAAACAACTTTAACAACCAATCGCAAATGTGATGTGATTAAGTGATAGGCAATATTTTTATCGCCGGTTTCTTTATATTTCACCGCCAATTTATATTCATCTTCCTGTGATAAAATCGGATATTTTCGAATGCTGTGCAAATAGCGCGCCATATTAATTTCCGGCGAAAAGTCAAGTCCAATCAGAGTAGTCTCGTTTTGCATAACTGCCTCCTTAGATGACTTATTTAATGTTTTCACAAACGCATATTTTATGTATTGTTTTGCCAAGAAACAACCCATATTTTCGTATATATGTTGCAATATTATGTTATATGCTTGCGCCTAAATTCGACCTAATTCGGTCAGCAAATTATGCATATCTTCCGGCAGTTGCGAATCAAACTGAAGCCATTTCGAAGTGCGCGGATGAACAAAGCCCAAACTCTTAGCGTGTAAGGCTTGGCGCGGAAAATTATTTACTTTTTCTTTCAGCTCTGCCGGCAACATTAATTCCGATTTTTTATTTTTAACATATACTTTGTCGCCCACCAAAGCATGACCGCGACTGTTCAAATGAACCCTAATCTGATGTGTGCGCCCCGTTTCCAATTTGCACTGCACAAAAGCAATTGCCCGCCCGAAAGCCTGCAATGTTTGATAGTGAGTTATTGCCGGTTTGCCTCCGGTTTCAAGTAAGGCCATTTTTTTGCGATCCGTCGGACTGCGGCCTATATTGCCTTCAATGGTGCCGCTCAGCGGTTGCGGCACTCCGTAAACAATGGCTTGATAAGTGCGTTCAATGGAGTGTTCGGCAAATTGTGCGCTTAGTTTATTGTGTGCCATATCATTTTTAGCCACCACCAATAATCCGCTGGTTTCTCTGTCTATGCGATGCACAATCCCCGGTCTTTTTACGCCGCCGATTCCGGATAAATTATCCTTGCAATGAAACAGTAGTGCATTGACCAATGTGCCGTTATAAGCACCTGCTGCCGGATGAACCGTCATTCCCGCCGGTTTATTGACCACCAATAAATCTTCGTCTTCATACACAATATCAAGCGCAATATCTTCCGCTTCGGGATCGGCTTCAACCGGTGGCGGCACGGTAATTTGAAAAGAATCGCCAATTTTAACCTTACGAGCATTATCCGCAATAATAACTTCATCACTTTCCACATATCCTGAAGTAATCAGGCGTTGTATTTGTGCACGCGACATTTCCGGTAATTGTTCAGCCAAAAACTTGTCTAAGCGCATATTTTTTGTGCTTTCGGTTACAGATACATTAAAAATTTTATTTGCATTTTCTGTCATTTTCTTCTTTATTAAATATATTTTATCAATTAGAATGTATAATAATTCTGAAAAAATGCAAGCGTCGATTGCTTCATAAGAAAGGAAATCTGCATGGCAGAAAATAAAGATATTCTTGATAATGAAGATGACTTTGAAAAGTTATTGAATAATTTTATTAATAATAAACTTGAAAACGAATCCGATACAAGTGCCGAGGAGGATGATTATTCGGCGATTGATGAAGAGGAAGACGATCTTGAAGCTGCTTTTAAGCATTTAAGTCCGGAAGGGCAACAGATAAATCAGGAAGTTTCAGCAAAACTTGATGATGATATTGCAGAATCTCTCGCTGCCGCTAAAGAAGCGGCCATAGAACAGGAAAATCAACCGAATTTAGGCACTGATGAATCAGAATTAGCACAGGCCTTTCTGAATTATCATACCTCTGTCAACAAACTGTCGATTGAAAAATTACATCATAAGTTTTCGTGCGATTTCAAAATTGATGCGTTATATCCGAATTATAAACCGAGCATCGGTCGAATTCTGGCCGAAGATTTAATTAACGGGTGGCTTTTAATGTGTCGTATGTTTCCGCAGGAAATAGGCACTTTTTCGCCGGCTGCTTCTGATGAGGAATTTTTGAATTTTGCCGAGAAACTGAAAAATCAGGATTTGCAGTTGGCCGTCATTTCTTATGTGGAAATTTTGATAGATATGGAAAGTTGCGAATTATCTTATCAAGCAAAGCTCGTCAAATATCGCGAATCTCACGTTAAGAAAGTGATGTATGAGGAATATTTGGCGCGCAAAGAACGGCAACGTAAATTTACCGAGGCCTTGAGGGAACGTAATTTTCCGGTAGATGCCGACCGGTTAATCAGCAATTATTTTCGTGTGGCGCAGAAGGATATTGACGGGGCATATAAGGCCTTAATTACCAATCCGGCCATTTTTGCACCGATAGATTTCAGTAAAATTAAACCGCGACTGTTCGGACTGATTAAAGTTACCCCGAAAGACGGTGTGCGAATTAATCGTGCTATCGGCAAGTTCTTGAAAAATTTGAAAATCTGATTATCCGATATTTTTCTGGACATCGGGCGATTTTTGTTTTATAAAATTCTTAGGCAGAGAGGTCTGCCGGAGGTCTGAAAACCTCTTTTAAGCAGCGTCAAAGATAAAAGACGTTAAACTTTATCGGCTTTTCAGCGTTGGCTGGAGAGCGGTAAAATAAACCGTTGCGGTCAATATACCGCACCATTTCTGCTTAATGGGTTTTCAGTCTCCAGCTGTCTCTTAAAAGAGATGGCTTTTTTGTTGCGGACATTTTAAAATATAGCCGCAACAAACCGGTAAGCCGTCATCCTATGGCAAGCAATTACTTTACTTGTCATTCCCCGGCTCCGACCGGAGGATCTCGGCAAATTAAATATTATTATAAAGGAAGTTGAAAGCGGGAACGGGTGGTGTCTTGACGGCACCGCCTGTTCTTTTTAAATATCCAAATTGTCCACAAACTTGGCGCGTTCAATAATAAAGCGAAAACGCTGTTCCGGATCTTTGCCCATCAGCCGTTCCACCTGCCGACGCGTTTCAAAATCTTCGGCACGCCCCTCGTCGGTGGTGGTACTCGGAATCATCACACGCAGCAAAATGCGGTTATTTTTATCCATGGTGGTTTCGCGCAGCTGCGTCGGGCTCATTTCGCCCAAACCTTTGAATCGGCTGATATCCGGCTTGGTGTTACCTTTGCAAACTTTGGCCAAAATCTTATCTTTTTCCTCATCATCCAACGCGTAATAGTTCTTGCCGCCGGCCACAATTTTATACAGCGGCGGTGTGGCAATAAACAAATGCCCGTTTTCAATCAGCTTCGGCATATGTTGGTAGAAAAACGTCATCAACAGCGAAGTAATATGCGCACCGTCCACATCGGCATCGGTCATGATAATGATTTTTTCATAGCGCAGATTGTCTTCTTTATAGTCGTCTTTCACGCCGCAACCAAGCGCCTCAATCATATCTTTAATTTCCTGATTTTGACCGATACGTTCCACTGATGCGCTCGCCACATTCAAAATTTTGCCGCGCAAAGGCAAAATGGCCTGCGTCACGCGGTCGCGTCCCTGTTTGGCTGAACCGCCGGCCGAATCGCCCTCCACAATAAAGATTTCCGTATTTTCGGCCGCCGCCTGCGAACAATCTGCCAATTTTCCCGGCAAGCGCAATTTTTTGGTCGGTGATTTCCGATTTTGTATCTTTTCTTCTTTTTTCTTTTTGCGTGCTTCGGCGCGGTCAATCACATATTCAAGCAGCGCTTTGGCGTTTTCCACATCACTAGAGAGCCAGTGATCAAACGAATCTTTAACCGCGGTTTCCACCAATTTTGTGGCTTTGGTTGAGGTCAGCTTGTCTTTGGTTTGGCCCTGAAACTGCGGGTCGGTAATAAACACCGAAAGCATCAAACAAGCGTCGCTCAAAAAGTCTTCGGCCGTTGCCGCCGCCACTTTCTTATAGCCGGCCATATCACCATATTCTTTAAGACCGCGCAACAGTGCCGAGCGAAAACCGGCCTCGTGGGTACCGCCGGCCGGCGTCAATACCGTATTGCAATAAGAATACGAAAAGCCATTTTCATCAAGCGGCCACGTAATTGCCCATTCCACACGCCCTTCATTATCGGCCATTTCCTGTTCACCGGTAAATGGTGCGCGGTTAACCGTGCCGCGTTCGCCGATTTGCATGTTTAAAAAGTCGGCCACGCCGTTCGGAAAATTCAGCTCGGCGCTCAGCGGTGTAGAATCGCCCTCACTCAACAGTTCCGGCGCACATAGCCAGTTGATTTTCACGCCCTTAAATAAAAATGCCTTTGAGCGCGCCATACGATATATACGGTTTGGCACAAAGGTATTGTTGCCCTCAAAAATTTCCGCGTCCGGCTTAAAGGTAATTGAGGTGCCGCGGCGGTTCGGACAATTACCGACAAATTCCAGTTTGGTTTGCGGTTTGCCGCGCATATACACTTGTCGATATAGCTTTTTATCACGCGCGACTTCCACCGTTAAAATTTCGGAAAGCGCATTGA
>JAZNQW010000107.1:0-19409 GCA_045590435.1 Alphaproteobacteria bacterium
GGTGCGTAAAAAAACGCCGCCGGTAACAACGCTGACCGATGATGAAAGAGTGCAGAAGCTAGCTGTTTTGCAGCAAGTTTATGCTGAAGCGTTAAAAGCGCCGGAAACCATTAAAAATCAGCAACGAGAGCTGAAAAATATTCGGAATGACCGCGTTTTTACTGATAACCCGCTTAACAAATCTGAAAAACAGTATGCTGAACAAATTCGCGGTTTAGTTGTTGGTGCGGGAGCTAATTTAGATGGGATAACGGCTGAGGAAATTTTGCTAACTTGTCGTAAAGCCGTTGAAGAAAAGACCCTGCAAACCTTCAAAGAAAGCTATAAAGCCGCTCTGACGCCGGAAAAAGTGAAGGAAGTTGAAAAACAAATGCGTGCGTTTGACTTGAAACCGCGCGTTAAAGGCAAAACGATTACGCTTTCGGAAGATGAAAAAACAAAGCGCAAAGATGCGCAGAAGGCATTTGTTAAGGAACTGAAAGATGCATTCAAAAAGCAAGGATATGCGCTTTGGGGCAGTAACGGTAATATTTTGAAGGCATTGCGTGAAGCAATTAATGAATATAAAGACGAAAATGGTCTGACGCGTGATAAAGATGACCGCAAAAAGGATGATACACGCAAAGATAAACCTAAAGGAAAAGGAGATAGAGACATGGCTGATGATAAAGAGATGGATTTGGCTGAAGCCTTAAAAATCTATAAAAATGCATACGGTATGGCACAAACCGATAAGCCGGACGCCGGTGCAACCAAACAAATGTATGCGGCACTGGATATTATGCTGAGCGATGCGGAAAAACTAGATCATGAAGCCAGTAAAAAAGCGTATGAAGCGCTCATGAAAGCTGAAGAAGATAAACTGAAAAAGGCCGTTGAAGCTCTGGAAGATGGTGAATTCAAAGATGGTGCGCTCGGTGCTCTATATGCTCATAAAAACCGCGACAAATTCCGCGCCTCAGGCATTCCGGAAGAGGAATGGGCAAATATTACTTCGGCAGAAAAATATCATGATTATTTGGCGGCACACCCAATTAAACCCCGTGAAGGAGAGACACTGCTACCGGATCCGAACACAGATGAAAATTGGGTCGCTCAAAAAGCCGAATGGTATAATAAATATAATGCTCAAAAACACTTTTCCGATTTTCAAATTACGCGTCAAGATGATCAGTTTGAGGTAAAATTTGAAGGCGGCACCATTCATTATGAATCAAAAGAAAATGTTTCTATTTCGGTAGGCGCCAAATACAAAGTATATGAAGCACTGTTGCGCGAAGATCACAACAAAGACAGACCGGTTCAATTTCCGAATGATGCTTCCGAACACTTAACCAGCATGCTTTATGCCGCCAGCATTTTAAATGAAACATCTGAAAATAAACCGCACGAAATGATTGGTGTTGATAAAACAAAAATTAACATGAGCCTGATTGAAACGCAATTAAGACAGGCCGGTTACGGTGATGAAGAAATCAAAAAGGTTAAAGATTACTATGACGCTCATGAAGGCAAGCCTGAGGAAGAACACACAGACGAACACTCTTCAGGCGACGAACACCGCGGTACCGAGGAAGGACCGACACATCCGGAAGTCAAAAAAATGGCTGAAGACAATAACTATACAATATCTAAAGAGGATAACGGTCATGTGGTTATTGTGGGATTAAATGATGACAATAAGATGACGTTCCGTATGGACTATAATCCGGCGGACGGTAAATATGCTTATTTAACGCCGGGAGCTACATTGGCAACAACGGATATTGAAGATAAAGATGCTGTCTTTTTGAAAGGAAAAGCTGATGCGTTTTTAAGCATTCAGAAGGATTTGCAAACGCAAGTTGCTTTGGCAAAAAAAGAAGCCGGCGGTGCTACGCTTGATGATGCCGAAAAGCAACAACAAACCGATACGCGTATTGCTTTGGTGGAAGCTTATGGTAAAGATCCGGCACTATTCCGCCGTGCTATGGGAAGTTTAATCGGCAAAACCGAAGCCAATAGCCAAGAACATACCGATTTACGTGAAGCACAAATTGCCATGTTACGTGCCAAAGCTGAAGAGAACGGCACTTTGAATCAGCATCACAATAAAGAAAATGATGAGCGTAAGCAAGAACAACAACTGGAACGTGATGCACGCGATTTGATTATGGCTAAGCGCTTGGGACTAACAACGAAAGATGTTTATAATACCAAAGATGGTTCACCGATTGAAACTTTAACCGGTAAACAACTTGAAGATTTCAAAAAGGAACATAATATTTCAAAATATACGGAAGATCGTTTGAAGAACAATATTAGTGCTATTATTGCACGTGGTAAAGGCGGTCACACAAAATAACAGGAGGAAACCATGGCTGATATAGATGACACAAGATTTAAAGAATTTCTGGCTGCCTATGAATCCGGCCATAAACTCTTGGCGGATTTGAATGATCCGAACCTTTCAGATGCGGAAAAAAGTGCCAGAATTGCCGCAAACTCACAACTTTTACGTAAGTATGAGTATTGGTCGAGTTTGCCGCAGAGCATTATTGACGCATATGGCGGCCATGTGCCTGATTATATTTTGGAAGTTGCGGCTAATCATAATGAAACCGAATTGCGTCTGTTAAAAGAAAATCCGCGCATGAAGCAAGAAGAACTCGAAGAAAAAGAACGTTTGGAGTATGCTAAAGAGCGTGATGCTTGGTTGGCAGCCTCCGGTGCAGTTATTACGGCTGCGATGGTGGCCTCAATGGCTCAGCCGATTATGGATGCCGGCTACAATGAAAAAACAGCCAATGCGTTGGGTTATGAACGTTTGTTCCGTGATTCGATGGCTGAAACCCTCAAACACAGACCGTTTACCGAGGAAGAACGCAGATTGTGGCTTGAAAGCCGTAGAGAAACCTTCCGCATTATTCGCGACGACTGGATAGAGCACCATCCGGAACGCCACTTGATCCACTTATTGAAGAAACATGACCGCGATTTGCGCCGAGGCAAGGAAATCAGTGATGAAGAGATGAGACGTCGCGCACAAGAAATTGCCGATACCATTATGAGAATCCAATCTAAAGGGCGTTTGGAACACTTCGAGCGCTATATAAATCTGCCGCACATTCGTCGCAAAATTGAGTTGATGCGGCCGGAAACACTGGATACCCTCTTGGAAACAACAAGACAAATAAACGGCGAAGCAAAGCACAAAACCAATGAACCGGTTAAGGATAATCTCAAAGACATCAATTTGTCACGCGATTTACCGGCCGACGTGGTAGATATTTTGAAGAAAATGCAAATTGTTCAAAACAATCGCCGGCAAAATGCCGAAAGCCGTATTGATAAAAATGAGGCTTATCAAAATATCTCGCCACTGGTTAACGCTAAAGTGCGGGAACGAGAACATTCTTAGTTAGCGTCAAATAAAACGCCCTCAACATCAGCACCGTTTTCACACCGCAAGATCAAACGGTGCTTTTTTATTTGCGCAAAACCGGTCTGTTGTAAAAGATTTTCAACATATTGAGGGTTGTGCTGGTAGCGCCCGTTAGGCTGAATTTTGAAAGTTTCTGCTTCTAAATCACTTTCAATCGAAAAAATCAAGCGTTTGCCGGCACATAGCTTAAATATCGGCGCCAAATCGCCAAAATAGCAAAACACATCTGCGGCAATAATCGTTGGCGGCAAATCAGCCTGATGTGCCTTCAAATATGCGGTTATATCGGCACTTTCCAACGTATCATAAACACCTTTGGCCGCAGCAATTTTCAGCATTTCATCAGCAATATCAACGCCAATAAACACATTTTGCGCGGTTTTTAATTTTTGCGCCAATAAACCGGTGCCACACCCCAAATCCAAAACCCGTCCCTCTAAAGGCGCACATAACTCGGCAATTTTACTCACCACCGCATAATTGATTTTATCCAACGTCTGCTCATAAGTCGGCGCAAAAGTATTAAATAACAGCCGATTATATTCCGTTTCAACCTCACTCGGCTGATGATTAATCACCGCCCATAAGTGCCGTGCCACAATATGTTCCGGCATTTTTTGATACCAATTTTCGGTAATTTTAAGGGCTTTTTCCGGCGCTTTTGCTTCCAACAAAATCAAAGTTTCTGCCAAATTGAGCGCCCAATCACTGCGTTCCGGCGCCAAATAAAAAGCGTGAAACATCAAATCCAGAGCTTGCTCATATTCTTCGAGCGACTTTAAAATCAACGCCAGATTATAGCTGATTTCCGGCGTATCCGGCGCAATTAGCACCGCTTGGCGATATTCCTCCAGCGCTTCCACCGTGCGTTTTTTGGCACACAACAGGTTGGCAAAATTGGTATGCGCCTGCAAATTATGCGGATTTATTTCAATCGCTTTTTTGTAAAAAGTCTCCGCCTCACCGTAATTTTTGGCTTGCGCTTCCAAATCGGCAATATGTGTCAAGACCGTATCATCATGCGGATACATCCGATATGCCTGATAAAACATTTTTAGTGCCTGTTCTTTCTGCCCGTCAGCTTCCAACGCCTCGGCCAAAAGCGATTTAATTTCGGCAGAAGAAACAATGACATCAGCCTTTGTTAAATATTCTATCGCCGTGGCAAAATCCTTATCATTCCACGCCCGCCGTCCCAAATAATATAACGCATCCGGGTTATGATCGGATAATTGTTTCAACATGGCCACATCATTGCTGATTTCGGCCAAATTAGTGCGCGCCGGCAGGTAATCGGCATTTACTTCTAACGCCTTTGCAAAGGATTCCGCGGCTTCCTCCACTCGATTTTGTTGCCAATAAATATTACCCAAGCAATAATAGGCTTCCGGCAAATCCGGCTTAAGTTTAAGTACTTTCTGCAGCGCCTCAATCGCCTCCAAATGTCGCCCTAATGCCCCAAGTGAAACGGCTAAGTTGAAAAAAATCGGAAAATGTTGCGGGGCGGTTTCTGCCGCCCGATAAAAATACACCACGGCTTCTTGGTGCAAACCGCGCGTTTGCGCAATCAGCCCCAGCATATTAAGCACATTGGCATTATCCGGTGCGGTTTCCAAAATTTGCCGATACAGCTTTTCGGCCTCATTCAACGCACCGTTTTGCTGTAATTCCACCGCCTTTTGAAACATTAACTCATAAGACATTTTTTCCTCTACCGTTAATTTAAAGCGATTAACGCCCAAAATCCAGCTTTTAATGACAGCCATGTGCATTTTTTGCTTGAAATTTGCCGAAAACTGCTGTATGTTAAGCGCACTTCCGAGGATGTAGATTGCCTCCGGGCAGTCTCGTTACGGGTTTTAAGGCTCGTGACTATCGGGACAATAATATTAACAAATAAAAGGAAATTTAAAATGAAAAGTATTGTAGCTGCTAAAAAGAAAAACAGCCGCCGCTATGGTGAAAACCTTTGGGGCGAGGCTAACAGCCCATATAACAGAAGATCATATCGTCCGGGACAACATGGTCAAAGAAAAGCTAAAGTAACCGACTATGGTCAACAATTGATTGCTAAACAAAAACTGAAAGTTTATTACGGCAATATTTCGGAAAAGCAATTCCACAAATACTATGAAGAAGCCATTCGCCGCACCGGTGATAGCGCTGAAAACTTGGTTGGTTTGTTGGAATCGCGCTTAGATAACATTGTTTACAAAGCTAAATTTGCTTCTACCGTATTTGCGGCACGCCAATTTGTAAACCACGGTCATGTTACCGTAAATGGTAAAAAGGTGAACATTCCGTCATATATGCTGAAAGCCGGTGATGTGGTTGAAGTTCGCGAAAAGTCAAAGAAATTGGCTTGCGTTTTGGCCGCTATTGAATCACAAACACGTGATTGGCCGGAATATGTGGAAGTTGACTCTAAAAAATTGACGGCAAAATATACATTTGTGCCGAAGTTCGAAGATATTCCTTACGCAGCTGTTATGGAACCGAACTTGGTGGTCGAATTCTATTCAAGATAATAGCAATTTGGCTCAAATTTAAAATCCCCTGCCTCGGCGGGGGATTTTTTGTTTTCCTCAATCTCATTGTCTGATGTACCTTATTCTCATTACTCGATATACCTTATTGTGAAATTCCACCGGCTAAATCCGGTGGCTTGCGTTCTTCAAGGGTGTCATTACCCAATACACCTTATTGTCATTGCCCGATACACCTTATTCTCATTGCCCGATACACCTTATTGTCATTGCCCGACTTGATCGGGCAATCTCAGAAAATTAATTCGGCCAAACTCCGCCGGTCAAGCCGGCGGATGACTCTATTAAGAGGCGGATACCTTTATTAAGAAAAGGCCGCCCAAGCGACCTTCTCCAATTCATGCAGTATTTTCTACCACACTTCGTTATATTTCATTGTCGGATCATTCAAACGCTGAATATATCCGTCTCCGTTATCCTGTCTGCTATAACCCGTCGGCGGATTAGTCAAATAGTCATACGGATCCACATATTTAAGCCCATTAGTATCATCTGAAGGTCTGTCGCCATATAAGTTTGTACGGTCATAATAGCAATAAACCGTTGCATACGACTCTAAACTTTCACGCGTTACCGGAAAAACATTCCAATAGAACGCTGCCGTACCAGTACCATTGTGGGCCGCTCCTTTATCCGAGAAAATAGATACACCCAACTCGTGAATAATCGTTTTGTAATATGCTTCCGGATAAATGAAGCCCATTAGAATGGCCCATGCTCTCACATATGCAGTTGTACCGCAATTATCTGTTACTTCTTTCTGTCCCCAACCGAATTGTGTCGTACAACCGCTCACCAATGGTACTGCCGCCGTTTTCAAGAATGTGCTTTGTTGGAATGTTAACGGCTTAAACAGATTATCCTTATCTGAAGTTGCCACACCCAAAACATAAGCTCTGCCCCTAGCGCTTGAGTCACTAGTATCAAGCGGCGTATCAACATACATCAAACCTTCTCCGTCTGAAGTAACTGCCGTATTACTGATGTTGGAAATGGTTTTTTCACCTTCATCTCCCTCAGAACTCGTCACATTAGCTTTCAACACCACTCCTGTTGTATCCCATTGCAACTCTCTATATTTTACGTCATGGCTATCCGAGAAAGAACCGCCGTTTGTGCCGTTTTCATCATCTTCATCACCAAACAACTTATCACCATCGTCATTTCTGCTTGCCAAAGGTAACGAATCTTCCGTGGCCGCATAGAAAGTTCTTTTATCTCCGGATAATTTTTGTAACCGCGGCTTACCGGCCTGAGCCATTTGGAAGCTCACCGGCGAAACCGTAATCACGCGGCCATACCCCGGCGGACATTGCGGCGCCGGCACAGCACCTAAATAAGGTGACGCCGGATCACCGACCGCCGCGGTAGCACTAAAGCCGCTAACCGACAAACCCGAACCCAATTCAAACAGCATCTCACGATTGTTTGCGGCTTCTGCCACCGTATTATTCGCCACATAAATACCTTTGTTGATAAAGTCCGGCAAAATATCGCTCAAACGAGCACCGCCGCGCGTTGTCAACTTAATATCGTGCATCACTGACGTATAAGCCGGATTAACCATATATGTATCATAACGTTGTAAATTCTCTCCGTCAGAACCTTTCCCGCCTGAATGGAACATTGTGTAAACACCATCCTGATACAACTTTGGCACTCTCACAACCTCTGAGCCACTCCAGTTGTTGGCAACAAAACGCGCAGCTTTAACAATACCAGCACCGGTATCGGCTTCTTTGTCCGGATTGTAAGTATCCGGTATAATTTCAATCATGCCGCGACGCATATAAATAGAACCGCCCATCAAACCTTTCTTGGAATCACCATCGCGGAATTGGAAATCGGCATTGTATCCACCGGCATCATCATCAAATTCAACATAGTTTTTATTAGCGTCTAACTGAGCACCGCTCTTAATCGTCAAGTCATTACCATTGGATGAATACATATTTTTATCAACAACCAAGACACTGCCATATTTTGTATTGGCTCCGGTGGCGTTGTCATCCGCAACAATATTAACTGCCGCATTAGGATCGTATGCCCCGATGGAAGCATATTTTACACCGCTACGATTTTTGGTTGTGGCAGCTTCACCTGTACCAAATTTTTCGGCACCCGCACCGGTAAAAATGATATTGCCGTGCATTGCCGCCATATATTTAGCGTCTTCGCCATCAACATATCCGTCACTTATAGCACCAACCGAGCTGTCCCCGCCGGAATCGGCATCATTATTGCCACGCACCGAAAATCCACCTTGTGTCGAATCGTTATAAACCTTTAAATTTGCCCTGTTAAGAACAACATGACCGCCTTGGAATATGGTACGAAATTCGTTATCATTCCATGCAGAATGATTATGATCGGCGTCATTAACATGAGCCGCACGCCGCCCGTTTGCAGCTTGCTGAACAACTAAATCATTACCAAGCATGTCAATGCTGACTTCCGAGTTTCTGATTCTAACTTTACTAGGTTCTTCAGAATCCTCATTCATATTACCTTTATCGGCCTGAATAATTAAATCACCGGCCTTTTCATTATTTTTATTTGCCGTCATTATGATCTGATTGTTCGTTGAAGTCGGTGAGGTTAAACTGAGTTTTGAGTTTTTATAACCTTCCGGCACACCGGAATGTTTGCCCCCGTCAAAGATGAAGTTAATACTGTCTGAGCTGGTACCGCCCGCAACTTGAACTCGCGTGCCGCGATTAACCCCTTCTTTGTTGTATTGTGCACCAATCTCAGCCCTTGAACTTCCTTCAAGGCCTTTCATAATTAAATATGCACCACCGCCATTACCTTCTACTTCTGCGGTTTCATCATGCATTGTCGAATATCTGGACCGATTTGAAGACATAAGAATACCAGCTTGACTAACGGTCATTCCCGGTCCGGCACCGTAATCTGTACCATCTACGTAGGCTGTCGGAGATCTGACAAATACACCACTTTGTGTAGCTCTCAGCCATTTTCTGGTATCACCGACCTTTTCAGAACCGGCTTCCAAATTAGCGGCACGAAGTTTGTTGGTATCCATTTGCGCAGCGGCCAATGTCCCTTCAACCTTGGTGTTGGCACCAATCGCCACCGGGAAGTTCGGCTCAACACCGGTGGTGGTTGGTTCACCTTCGGAGTTTGTTGTCGTTTTAACATACATATCATGCACCAGCGATTTGCCGGTAACCTGAGCATCTGCACCGGCGGCATTTGTGGTTGTTCTATAGCCCCACGGCGCATCTTTCTCATCCGGCGCATCACCATTATAAAAAATGTTCACAAAAGATGCCCCCGGATTACTCGGCAAAGACCCGTCTGTTGCTTTACCATGCTCGCCGATTTGCACCGTGTTACCAAGCGCAATATCAAGCACATTTTCGCCCCCCTCAGCACCCGGTGTATAGTCCATTGTAACACCGTAATCACCGCCAATTTGAACCGACGCGCCATCCGTTGCATTCATCATATTATGGAACAAAATACCATTTTCGCCCATGTTATAAATATCACCATTGCCGCGAATTTCGGTATTATAATCATCATCAGCTACACGGCCGAACAAGAACTGTGCCCCACCATAACGCGTATCCGGACTACCTTCAGCCGGAGCATCACCTTCGCCGATTTTACGTCCCGTAGAAACGTACAGTTCATTTGCCACAGCCTGCAACGCCCCTTGAATGTAAGCATCCGCATTCGTTGTATGATCTCCGCCCGTTCCGTAAATATACAAACCATAATTTGTTACTTCATCCATAATTTGATGACCTTCAGCATCATTCACCGCATGACCTTCACCATCAACACGACCTTGCATTGGCGCCTTTTCCGCACCAACAATCAAGCTCTGAATATCACGAATGCTATGCTTTGTTTCTTCATTATCTGTACCGATATTCTGCGTTTCGTTTGAAACATCTACGTTTCCGCCCATGTATAAATCTGTTCTCATGGTGTTACGCCACAGTTCATCCCCCTCTTCACTGGTATCATCTTCACGCGTACGTTGCAAATATTTATCATTATCAAGCTGACCGCCGTTCACATCCATAGCCACATTAGCCGAAGCCGTTACTAAGGAATAAGGATTTGCCGCACCACCGAATAAAGCATTCATATTATTATTATCCAAACTCCAAATACCGCCGACGCCGCGCGCCTGTTGCCCGTCTGAAAGCACATAACCACCGGTAGCACCAACAAGCGAAGCAATACGCGAGGTGCGCTCCTGACCTAAACCGTCTGCCTGACCGGTATTTGCCGGAAAGCGCACAAATGCCGTCAAGTTATTACCGTTCTTAACAATTCTGGCTTCCGGTTCCCCATAGTCGTAAAGCGGATTGGTCGTATTAAAACGATATGGCAAATACGGCTCCAAATCACCAACATTCAACGCCAACACCGGATCTCCCGCATTACCGTGGAAATCACGCGAGCCAATCGGACGATTTAAAGTTACGTCATCAGCGCTTTCATAAAAGAAACCGCGCCGCGCATTCGGGTCAGCAATACTCCCGTCGGCATTTAACTCCGGTTGCCCCATCAATGTGCCGTATTCATTTGACATAAATGCTTCCACCGCATTCATATAGGTTCGAACCGTGGTTGCCGTGTTAATGTCTTCCACTTCCAACGTGCGCTCCGCCGATTTCTTATACATTGTCGGCGTTACCACGGCAATAAGACCGAGCATGGCTAAGGCTTCAATCATCAAGCCGCCTCGTTCCATTATCTTTTTATCTAATTCTCTCATAGTTCTTCTCCTTATAATGAGCTTTGCCACGCCATAATTATTCTTTCTCTTCTTTTTTTATTATCCGCCATCCGGAACTGCCGGAGGACGATTCATCCATCCAATCATCTTATGTCGACAATAAGCATTTTCATCTGTTGTCGGCATTTTACGATATAAAAACATGCACGGTTGCGTTGTTAAACAAACATTTCTGAAATCGGCATTATTAAAAAACACCGAATTACTCGGCAATATATTACGCGAATTCATCACCGCTTCATTTGTACTATCATTAATAACATTCGTTGTTTGATAAGATGAAGCACCTTTAAATTCACACGTTCCCGCCGCATTACAAGTTACCCAACCGGCACGACCTTGTCCTTTTGTTTCATCTGCCAAATACTTGCCGAACATCGGCAACGGATCTATTGTGCCGTCCGGCGCAGCATTTTTCACCAAATAACGCATCGGAATCAACGCAAATGAAACAACATATGTCGGATGCACAACAGAACCGTATTGACACGGGGTCATCACCGCCGCACCCGGTGTTTCTGCCGTATAATCCAAACAATACACATAATGAAATATCTGAAAATTCTGATCAGGCTGATATCCCACCGGTAAATTCTCCGCCGGAGATGTATAACCGAAGTCCAAAGCCTCATTAAAATCAGCCGTTCCTCCGGATCCCCCCGTTGTTAACTCAATTTTATACGGAGCACTCCCGGCATCCCACTGTGGTGTTCCCGAATGCATATTCATCATTGTTTCACACTGGAGCAAACGCGTAACAGCATTATTTTCTATCCGAAACCGGTTAATAATGGTTGCGGTCTTAATTTCGCTGAAAACATTTTCTTTGTCGCTGCGCGGTGACAAATTATAAAAGCTCAATGCCACCATAATTGTTGCCAGCAGAATCCAAATATACATATATCTTAGCCCTTTCGAACATACTTATGATATCTTACAATAACACAATAATTAAAGAAATACCAGATTAAAATACAAACAACGGCTTTTTTCATATTTTTGTAACATTCCGAATTTTTGATTAAAATAACTCTTTGATTTTTCGTACTTTAAACTTTTAGACAGATGTTAAAGGAGCGCACCGTGTTTATTTAAACCACAGGAGAACACAATATGCTTAAAGGATGGGTATTACTGATGATTATGCTGACCGGCTGCGCCCCGAAACAAGCGCAAACCATTAAAACCGACATTTACTCTACTTCCGAAACCGCCGAATTACTTGGCACCGTTACTTTTACCGATACCCAAAACGGCCTGTTGGTAGAGGTCGATTTGCAGGATTTACCGGCCGGCGAACACGGCTTCCATATTCACGAAAATCCGAATTGTACGGCAAAAACAGATACTTCCGGTCAACTGCAGCCGGCTTTGGCTGCCGGCGGGCATTATGATCCGGCGCACACCGGCCATCATTCCGGCCCGCACGGAAACGGTCATAAAGGCGACTTACCCGTGCTGATTGCCGATAACAACGGCGTTGTAAAAACCGCGTTTTATATGGACAATTTAACGCTTGATGAAATTAAAAACCGTTCCGTTATCATTCATGCCGGCGGCGATAATTACAAAGACAATCCCTTGCCTTTGGGCGGAGGCGGCACACGCATTGCTTGCGGAATTATTGAATAGATACAGCGTTTTTAATTCTATTTTAAGGGTTTTCTTCTAAAAAAACAATAATACAAATTTTGGAAGAAAAAACATGACTCCTGAGCAAATTTTATCTTATATTCGCGATGTACCGGACTTTCCGCATAAAGGCATTTTGTTTAAAGACATCACCACAATCTTAAACAAACCGGAAGTTTTGCGCGCCGCCATAGATGCGCTTTTCGACCTTATTAAAGACATGGATATAGACTATATTGCCGCCATTGAAAGTCGCGGTTTTATTTTTGGTGCGCCGCTCGCCTATCGGAAGAATGTCGGGCTGATACCCATTCGCAAAAAAGGCAAATTACCGGCAAAAGTTTGGCAAGCAGAATATGATTTGGAATATGGCTCCGATATTTTGGAAATGCACAAAGATGCTTTTCCTAAAGGAGGAAAAGTCCTGCTTGTGGATGATGTGTTGGCAACAGGCGGTACCTTCAAAGCCACAACCCGCTTAATACAAAAAGCCGGCGGTAATGTGGTTGGTGCATTGTTTTTAATTGAACTTACGGCATTATCGGCCAATGTTCATGACCAAACCCCTATTTTCGGTTTAATCAAAATCTGAGCGAACGAATATCATGAAAGAAGACTTACTTATTCTTAAAAAGTTTTATCAACAGGCGGCCGCACAAATTCCGCCAACATCTTTTTTTTATGAAACGTTGAACCATAAATTTCGCCATTCCGTTGCCGTTTGGCAAGCCGGCCGACAAATTATGGCACAAACACCGGAATTATCCGCTGCTTCCCCGCAATTTCAAGTGTTAGCCGAACGCGCACTGCTGCTCCATGATATAGGTCGCTTTCAAGAAGCCGTCTATCATTATCAAGCAGAATTGCAAAATATGCCGATAACCTCAATATCCAACAAATACGACCATGGCCAAATCGGCTATGATTTGCTCAAAACCTTACCGCCTTATAACGATTTACGTATTTTGCTTGCTATAAAGTACCACGGCAAAATGATGGAAGAAGTACGAGCATCCGACTTATGGCAACAGGCAGAACAATCAACGCAAGGAGATGAAGCCGTAAAAATTCTTTATTTGGTGCGTGATGCCGATAAAATGGCTAATTTACGCGTCATTAAGCAGAACGATCACCTGAAAGAAGATCTTTTCTTCAAACAGTTGACGCCGCAAATGCTGAATGCACCTATATCCGAGGCCGTTTGGCAACAATTTATACATCATCAAACCGTTGTATTTAGCAACGTTCGCTCTTATGCCGATCGCTTGCTGATGGTTCTGTCATGGATTTTTGATTTGAATTATTATTATTCAAAAAAACTCTTCGTTTCGGAGGGTTACGCCAGATATTTACTTACCGAACTGTCCCAATATCACACCAATACAGCTGATTTAGATCAAATTCCTTTGATTGTCAGTTCGGTTTTCACAAAATAAATCAAAGTGATTTCAAATAGTTATAGTCATTCACCCACAACGTATTGTGCTGCAACACGCCATGACCTGTTTCCATGGTAATATAGGCATTTTCCGCCGTTAAATCATGCAAGAAATGCTTCAACGGATAATTACCTTCACCGTAATGCAAATGCAAATCCTCTGCTTTTCCGATATCTCCGTCGCATAAATGGTAAACATCAGGCTTTAAGGCGAAAAAACCTTGCAATTGCTTTTCAATATCAACTTGCATACTCAACGCCGCACATATTGCATGTGAAAAATCAAAGCAAAAGCCGCAACCGCTTTCATCTTTAATATATTGAATTTCAGCCGCCGTATTACCTTGTAACAGCATTCCGTCTCCGTCGTCGATGAAAGGTAAATTTTCCACCACAATCCGTGGGTCATTAAATAATCTGAATTGTCTTGCCGTTTCCTTCACTTGTTCCTTATCATGTCCGCAACCGGCATGCACCACAATCGTTTTGGCCCCGAAAATATCCGCCGCCAACTGCGAAACCTCCCATATTTCCCTATTTTGTTTTTCTTTATTTTTATTACCGGCATCAAAGCCCATCATATGATGTGGCGCATGAATACGCACTTCAATATCGCCTATATGCTGCTGTATTGTTTTCAGCTCAATTTCCGATGTATCTGCCAATACCATCAGTTCTATAAACATATCCGTCTTATTTCGAACAAAATCTACGCACTCGTCTAACAACGCCGGTGCTTTTCTTAAATTGTCGCTGTATATTTTAAACCCGTATTTACGCATTACTTACCTTTTTCTATATGTTCTCTTCACCCGAATCACGAATTAGAGTATGTTTAAACCATTTCTCCTGAAATGCAATATCTTTTTCTATCAATTCATCCGTCAAATCACACGCTTTTGGCACCACAATCAGCTTATCGTCATCATCATCCGTTCGATGCACCACAGCAATACAACAACCTTCACAACAGTCCAACGGTTTACCCGACATTAAAACATAAGCGTCCAATTCTTCACCGTCACCGGAAGTCGTAAATGGCACAAAACCATAATTGACAGGGTATTCAAACCCATATTTCGGATGTTTGCTTCCCAACGGCCTATCCATTTTAACCTGCACAATTTGCCCGATATATTTTGCATTCGGCGCATTATGCCAGACTATCGGATACTTATCGCTCAATCCCCACGGTTCATATTTTTTTGCTAACGCATCAAATTCATCTTCACGAATATATAACTCTTCCGGATTTTCCTCTGAACGCTTCAAAATACGTTCTTTTGCTGTTTTCATATCACACCGAACCACATGAAAAACAACATTATCCGTCAGCTTTTTGGCGCGTTGATATGCCTTTTCACGGTCTTGATGGCTCCAAAATCCGTAATCCATAATCACATCGGTGCCACATTGAACAATTTCTTCAGCCATTGCCCACAAAACATCATCAACCTTTTGGTAATTTGAATGAAATTCATCATAAGGCATATTTCTGCCATACAATTTAACCATAAATTCATCATGAGTCAAACGTACTGCCGGAATCTTTTTCTCCAATTCTTTCGCAATTGTCGTTTTACCAAACCCCATAAAGCCAACCATCAAATGAATGGTTGCTTGCGCCTTATTTCTAATGTTTTCTTGTTCTTTATCCATTATATTTCGTCTGATATCCATTGTTTTCTTTCGGTCGTAAATCATTCGGATACATAGTATCGGCATAAATATCCGTTTGCAACTTTTTAATTAAATTAAACACTTCCTGATAATTCGGAATATCTGCAATTGTTAAACCGTAAAACGAGCTCCTGCGCGGCGCATTAAAACTCGTATTGTTACCGGTTAGCATCACATCTCCAACGCCCAACCATTGATCAAATATACCACGATGAATATTAATATGCGAAACTTCCGTATACGGCTTCATCTCACAAGTGTATGCAAACAAACCGCCCGATACATAAACCCCCTTATCCGTGACAATATATTCCGTATGTTTATATTTGCGAAAAACAAACAATACGCCGGCCAAATAAATCCATACCGGCATTAAATGCAACGCAAAAAAGAAACCGAAAAAAATCAACGGCGGCATATCAGCGGCACCTTTTTCCGCAACAAAAACAGCCCCAATAAAAAATGCATCAATCAAAAACCAAATTAAGGCAATAGGTAACAGCGGATTAAAAATTCCCTCCAGAATATAACATTTTTTGTTTGGTCGCCCCTGCCAAAATTTTTTTTCGCCTTTACCAACCATTAACTCCAAATCTGATTTTGCATATTTCTCCAACATATACAACTCCTTTTGAAATTCATTCAATTTTCATATCAAGCAAGATAATTGTTGTTTGCTTAATCAATCCGACAGCCCATTTTACAATCAGTAAGCCGCCCAATCCGCCAATAATGGCATCTAAACATACCATATTCGTATATTTGCCCACAACAAGCGCAACAATGGCTAAAACCGAAGTCAAAACATCTGCCGAAATATGATAATATGCGGCTTTGAAATTATAATCATCATGGGTCCCTTCATGATGGTGCTTGTGTAACATAATCAAAATGCACGTTATATTAACAATTAAGCCTATTACCGCCACTAAAATTGCCTCGCCGAATTGAATTTGCAAAGGCCTTATAAAACGTTGCACGGCTTCAATAATAATCCAAATACCGGTCAATCCCAAAAAAACTGAACTGGTATATGCCGCCAATGCACCTATTTTTTCAGTACCGTGTGGAAATTTTTCCGATTTCGCACAACAACGCATCAAAACATAAGCCACATAAGTCAACCCCAAAGCCAATGCGTGCGTCCCCATATGATATCCGTCAGCCAATAAAGCCATTGAATTGGTCAAATATCCATAGCTAATTTCCGCAACCATAGTCACAAGCGTAAAAATAATTACCCACAGTGCTTTTCGTTCATTTTCCCGATTGATTGTATGTTGATGATGCGACATAAAATGCTTTCAACCTCGCTCTATTAATTTTAATATTCTTTTTATACACCCTTTACCCTGCATTATACCTGGCAGAGAGTAAAAATCCGGTTAATCAATACCTATCGGCCGCCGTTTCTGATGTTATTTACACATGGGAGGTGACTCTAAAATCCGCATACCGGTATGACAATATATAAATTTTTTAACCTTTGCCATTGTTACCGAACCTTTTGCACCGGCCTCTTTCAACATTTTCTGCACCTGCGGATTACCATAATAAACCGCTTTGTATAACACTGTGTTTCCGTGGGAATCTTCCGCATTAACATCCGCACCCGCATCAATCAACAATTTTGCCACATCCGGAGAACATTTCGCCATTAAAGCCGTTTCGCCCTCTTTATTTTTTGCATTCACATCCGCACCGGCATCAATTAACAGTTTAATCGCTTCAGGATTTGCCTTCCAAGCCGCACTTATTAACGCCGTATCTCCAAATTCGTTTTTTTCATTCACATCTGCACCGGCATCAATCAACATTTTGATAATCTTCGGCGAACAACTGTTTATTGTGGTCATGATTAAAGCTGTGTATCCTTGGTTATCTTTGGCATTAACATCAAATCCCTTGTCTATAAACATTTCCATAATTTCAGGATTTGGATTCATTGCCGCCATGATTAAAATTGTTTCACCGGTATTACTTTTTATATTTATATCAGCCCCTTTTTCCAGTAGCAACTTAATAACTTCGGGGTTTGGGTTTGCTTTTACGGCAAATTCCAAGAAAATTTCTTTATTATATTCCGGATTTTCCGCAACCTGTTTTTGAACATTCTCGATTGTTGCTGATTTCCACCAGTAATATTCGTTAGGATTACCCGCCGATGCAACATGAAAATTTAAAATAACCGCCGCAACCGAACACACAAACTTTTTCATCATTCATCTTCCCTGTTATCGTATATATAACTCATTCTATAATCGAAACATTTAAGATTCCCCTAAACAAGAGAGAAAAAATGGCAGAGGGCAGATAATTACAGCAGTTGACAATCCGGCATATTTATTATAACGTAACAACAATTTATAAATCAATAAGGAGAACTATCCATGAAAAAACTTTTAATCTGTGTCGGTCTTGCTTTAGCTCTTTCCGCTTGCGGCAGTGACCATATTATGCGTTTTAATCTTAATACACAACAAGAATTAAATACCAAACCGTCATATGAAGGCAGAAGCCATTTCTTCTTTTGGGGAATGTGGCAAAAAACAGATTATGATCTTGCCAATGTGTGCCCGATAAAAGGCATTAGAGCCATAGATACCCATTGGACATTGTATGATTCATTAATGGGTGGTTTAACCATGGGAATTTATGCACCGGAAAGCTATTCGGTTTATTGCAATTAATTCTGAAACCTTTATTTAAGAGCATAACAACACACATTGTTGTGCTCTTTTTTATGCCCCTTTAGAACTTTCACTGCCGGCCTTTAATGCTCTTAAATCAGAGCGAAACTCAATGATAAGCACAATCAGCCAAAACAGAAATATTGCCGTCACAATATCATCACACATGCGGCTTTCGATAATATCAATTAAAGCAAAAATATAACCTTGCTCCGTTGTTACAAAAAGCATAGCCGTTTCCCACGCAAACATGGAAAATCGCTTATTCATAATCGGAATTAAATGATTGTTTTCATCATAAACAATACCGTGAATCCGTTTTGTTTTGTATGAAAAATATTTTATTACAAATACAAAAACACAAATAAAGATTTGCAGAAGAACATTATACCATATCCACTTTTTCTCGCATATATTATTCGGCGTGCCTGAAAAATCATAATCATATTGAATCATATTCGGAATAGAATCCCAATGTATGTAATACATGGCAATTTCAATAATAAGAACAGAAAAAGTCAAAATAATGGATAAAACGGTTCTAAACCTAATCCCTTGTAATGTTTTTCCCGATATAAACAGTTTAATAAATTGTAGAAAAGATGACATATTTTCCCCCTCTTCATAAAATAATATCAGCATATTATTTTAGAAAAAAACAAAATACAAGAACAGGGTTATCCTGTTAACAAGCAATTATACATTTTTCTCTATCCGATTAATCTCATCCTGTAAATTAGCTAAAAATTTACCGGCATGTGCACCGTCCATCTGCGTATGATGAAACTGAAATGAAACCGGCAGATAATACCGAAACCACCGCCTTTTATAACGTCCCCAAATCATGAACGGATTGTTGAAAATTCCGCTATTCATACCCACTGCGCCGTCAATTTCCGTGTCAATAATCGCCGATGTGCCGATAACCATACTGTTTGCCGACAAATCATGGTCAACGCAACTTTCGGCAACTTCCGCCGTATATTTGATGTATTCTCGATTGAAAACATCTAAGTCATCAGATTGCAAAATATCACACGAACTAACCTCACCGGTTTTATTTTTAACAATCGTATTAACAGCCAACGTGTCGTATTGCATCAATTTATCGCCAACCGGAAGCAGATAAAACTCTTTCACTGACGCGGCCGCTTTTCCAATACAAAAATCAAGTAACATATTGAATTTCAGATGTTTCTTTTGACTTATTTTAACTAAA
>JAZNQW010000108.1:0-6515 GCA_045590435.1 Alphaproteobacteria bacterium
GATGATGTTGTGCGCGCCGTATTCTTCGGTTTGGGTGCAGACGGCACGGTTGCCGCCAACAAAAACTCTATTAAAATTATTGCTGAAGATGCCGGCAAATACGGGCAGGGCTATTTTGTTTACGACTCGCGTAAATCCGGCTCTATGACCACTTCGCACTTGCGTTTTTCCGATAATCCGATCCGCTCGGCTTATTTGATTAACAAAGCCGATTTTGTGGCTTGTCACCAATTCCAATTCATGAAGAAAGTTGATATTTTGCATATTGCCAAAGACGGCGCCACATTCTTATTAAATGCGCCGTATAAGGCAGAAGAAGTTTGGGATCAACTGCCGATTGAAGTTCAAGAACAGATTTTAGCTAAACACTTAAAGTTTTATACCATTAATGCGGTTGAAGTGGCACGTGCCACCGGTATGGGCCAACGCATTAACACCGTGATGCAGACCTGCTTCTTTGCAATTTCAAACATTTTGCCAAAAGATGAAGCTATTGCCCAAATTAAAGCGGCCATTAAAAAGACCTATTCTAAGAAGGGTGATGCCGTTGTTCAAAAGAACTATGCCGCGGTTGATGCTTCTTTGGCACACATGTTTGAAGTGAACTATCCGGATCATGTCACATCTAAGTTCCATCGTTTGGCACCGGTTCCGGCCAATGCTCCTGAGTTTGTTCAAGGCTTAACGGCTAAATTGATTGCCGACAAGGGCGATAGCGTGAAAACTTCGGAATTGCAAGAGGTTGTTGACGGCACATGGCCGACCGGCACCACGCAGTTTGAAAAACGTTGTATTGCCACCGAAATTCCGGTTTGGGATCCGAATACATGTATTCAGTGCGGTAAATGCTCTATTGTATGCCCGCACGGCGTGATTCGTATGAAAGTGGCTGATGATGCTCAATTAGCTGGTGCGCCGGCAACATTGAAGCACGCTGACTATAAAGGTAAGGAATTTGCCGGTAAGCAATTCATTTTGCAAATTTCTCCGGAAGACTGCACCGGCTGCGGCGTCTGCACGACCGCTTGTCCGGCAAAGAACAAGGATAATCCGGAATTGCACGCCATTAATATGGACCACATTGAAAATCATTTGGAAACCGAAAAGGCTAACTGGAAGTTCTTTGAAACTCTGCCGTATGTAAAACGTACCGATGTGGCTAAGAATATGCCGAAGACAACGCAAATGATTCAGCCGTTGTTCGAATATTCTGGTGCTTGCGCCGGTTGTGGTGAAACTCCGTATATTAAATTGCTCACACAATTGTTCGGCGACAGAATGGTAATTGCCAACGCGACCGGTTGTTCTTCAATTTATTCGGGTAACTTGCCGACCACGCCGTATTGCAAAGACGAGAAAGGTCATGGTCCGGCTTGGGCAAACTCGTTGTTTGAAGACAATGCCGAATTCGGTTTGGGTATGAGAATTTCTATTGACCACGGCACGGCTATGGCAAAATCATTGCTGGAAGGCTTGAAAGATCAACTCGGCGATATTGCTGATAAGATTTTGAGCAATCCGCAATCAAATGATATTGAAATTGATGCTCAACGTGACAATGTGGCGGCTTTGCGTGCCAAATTGGCAAGCATTAACAGCGAAGAAGCAAAGCACTTGAACGAAGTTGCTGATTACCTGATTAAAAAGTCGGTATGGATTATCGGCGGCGACGGTTGGGCTTATGATATCGGTTTTGGCGGCGTAGATCACGCCATTGCTTCCGGCCGCAACGTTAACATTTTGGTAGTTGATACCGGCGTATATTCTAACACAGGCGGTCAACAGTCTAAGGCTACTCCGTTAGGTGCTTCGGCCAAATTTGCTACGGCTGGTAAAGAATTGCCGAAGAAAGATTTGGGCATGATTGCCATGAGTTACGGCAATGTCTATGTGGCGCAAGTTGCAATGGGCGCTAACGATATGCAGGTGATTAAGGCTATGAACGAAGCTGAAGCTTACGATGGTCCGTCAATCATTATCGCATATTGCCCGTGCATTAACCAAGGCTTGAATATGGCTGAAGGTTTGAGCCACCAAAAGAACGCGGTTGAAACCGGTTCTTGGCCGCTCTATCGCTATAATCCGGATAATATGAAGGCAGGTACTGCACCGCTGACGCTTGATTCTAAAGCGCCGAGCAAGCCGCTTGCAGACTTCATGGCCAGCGAAACTCGCTTCCAGGTTGTCAATAAGGCTAATCCGGAACGTTACGCAATGTTGCTGGGCAAAGCTCAAGCCAACGTTGATGAAAAACGTGCGTTGTTAGAGCATTTGGCTCAATACAAATAATAAAAACCATTTTTAATGGCCATCTAATTGTTTCCCTCTTTGCTTATGTAGCATTTTCTACACGGCGCAAAGAGGGAAACTGTTTATTTGCCGCGCTAAACGCGGTTTTGGGCTTAAACAGGCGCTTAGAGATATACACCGCGCCGGAGGATAAAAAACAACCTCTAAATGTTGTTTTTTGACGACGGGCGTAGGCTACTTAATGAGCAAAAGCGGTAGCTTTGGCGAATTTAGTAGACAAGTGACCGAAGCGCAGTTGTTGAGCGATATTATCGCGAAACTTACGGAGCAAGAAGAAAACCTTTTTCTATAAGCCTCATTATCTGGCGTTTTAACCTTAAACTGGCACTGAAAGAATATTTTGTGCAAAGAGGGAAACTGCTTATCTGCCTCATTAAAAACGGTTTTGGGCTTAAACAGGTGTTTTCTCTCTTATGTTTCTTGTAGACCGCGGAAAGAAACCTTTTTCTATAAGCCTCATTATCTGGCGTTTTTAAAACAGTCATCCTCCGGCTTTTTATAAACAGTCATCCTCCGGCTTTTTATAAACTGTCATCCTCGTGCTTGACACGAGGATCTCAGCCGAATCTCTAATCAAGCATTTTTTAAAAAAATTCCACTTGACAAAATGGTAAAAATTTGTTAAATTGAACTCAAGCAAGGTGAAAAGACTTGCCCGAGGTGTGGAAACCTCCTGATAAGCGTTAATGCAAGACGTTAAATTTTGCAAGCTCAAGGGTTATCTGTATGTGATGATCGGTGGGCGGCAAAATAAGCCGTTTTACATGACATTCATATAGTTATTCTAGACAAATATATGCCTGTTGGCAAATATGTCGCACTATTCTTATCAGTAGTTTCCAACCGCCGGTCGCTTTTCATTAAGCGACTAGTTTTTTTATATGCAAACTTTTAATGAAAAGGAGAACGGCGATGAGTTTAAGAGATAAAATAAAAAACATGTTTTTTGGTAAGAAAACATTCTCCGAAAATAAGCCTGAAAAAAATATTACAGATGAGCCATCTAATCCTGTAGAAAAAAATAATACACCTGAGGAGAGCCTAAAAATAATTAAAAATCAGCTGAAACCGGAAAACTCAGATAAAATAGGTAATCGTACTTTTACGGATAGTTTACATCTTTTACGTGATATTGTTGAAGAAAAACCTATTTTATCTGAACAGGCAATTGATATCCTTAAAGAGATTGGTAAACATGAAAAATATGTGGGATTTGGTGAAGAAGTAAACCGCAGTATATGCGCATTTGTTATTGCTCAGAAAAGACCGGAGTTGGCCCAAAAAGCAATGATTGCTGTCTTGTCTTCCGGTTCATCTAAATATTACAATTCTCAAACAGATGTTTATAATGAAGAAGCATATCGTGAATTAAGAGAAATAATCAAGCGCAATAGCCGCGGTCATAATCTTAATAGTATTCTTGAAGAAAGTGTTCAATATTGTAGGGAAAAATTTATTAAACGCAGTCAATTTGAAGACAATAAAAAATTAACCGAAGAAATTAAGTCAGGAATTAGAACAAGTGAAGAAAAAGGATATAAGCATATAACGCCGGCATTAAGAAAAGTTAAACAACGTCTTAAAGAAAAATTGGTGTCAGAAGAAAATGCTCTGGTAACTGAAAAAATTCAAAAAGGTATGGAAAAATCAACCCCAATTCGCAATGTATCGGCAGATGCACCGTTCAAAACAGTGCCGGCCAAACACGGAAAAGGTATGGGTGAATAAAAACTTTTTTTCTTATATTTCAGCGCCCTGCGGGTTTTCCTCAGGGCGTTTTTTTGGTGTATAACATTATTATTTTTTACTTCGCTGCACAAACATCGCTTCTGTTTACGCCTATCAATATGACTAAGGAATTATTTATCTATTAAATAAAAATTCTTGACAAAAAGTGTAAAATTTGTGTATAATACGCTCAAGAGGAGAGAAATGGCAGAAGAAGTCAACAAAGAATATGCCCCGCTGATGGAATACTTAACTGAAATAATGCACAATTTGCAGAATCAGTCCGATGTTTTGCGCGGCAAGGATATTCAAATTTGCCTCAGCGATACCGAAGAAAATACCAATAATGACGAAATTACGACAGATCTCGGCATCATCAGAATGGGCAAAACATATCTGCAAGAGTTAGCCGCGCAGGGCGAAGATTTTGTGGCGCACAGCATTGCTCACGAATTATCGCATATGGTTTTTGATCATAAATACAGAATTTCCAATCCTTCCAATAAAGAAGCCGAGATTTTTGCCGATAACTATGCACATATTTTGTGTCATCGCGCCGGTTATAACATTAACCTGCCTTTCAAAAGTGAAAAAATTGACATTAAAGAAAACACCGATGAGCATCCGGCCGATAAAATTCGCTCAGCTGTTATGCGGCGCACAGCGGCCTATTTAACCGATGAAAATGCGCCGCAAACCGTCAAGCCTTTTCGGATAGCTATTCCTGAGTCTCCATTGGTTGAAGTATATGATGATCTGGAAGCTCAAAGAACAATTATTTTTGAGGCCGGCAGCAATTCTTCGGCCGCAAAAAGCCATGAGCTGTATACCGATTTATATCAAATAGATCAAAGCAATCTTAATCCGACAAAATCAGAATATCAAGCCATGCAACAATCTGAAGATTCGGCAAAAATACAGCAGTTATTGCAAATGGAAGATATATCCGGTGAAAAAGATGCTATCTTGCAAATGGATTTTTATAAGGTTTCAGAAAATATGAAGGTGCTTGATTTATATAGCAAAGCGCTTTCTACGGATTTGATTTATCAAAGTGAAGCGATGTATTTGAAGTTTCGTGATTATTTTGCAGAACACTGCCATACCAGTGTTGCAGACCGGCAAGCCTTTCATGAGGCACAAATAGAAGAGCTGGATGAAGCCGCGCTTAAGATTGTCGGGCAAAAAGCTCAAGACGGTTGCAGCTATGATTTTTTGCAAGAGTATAAGGCGGCCCGTGATGCACAAGTGGTTACAACAGAAGATTTTATTATAGACCGCATGTCGCCGGCTAATCGTCTTTTCAGTTCGGAAAATCGGCAAAAGTTAAACGAAATATATGCAAACGAACTTTATGAATTGATAGAAAAAGATGATAATTCAGATAATTATGGAAGAAGTTTAATTCGTCACTTGAGTAAATTAAATGGTAAGATTCATAATGCCGACGTTATACCTTTGGCGAAAACACTCAAGCAAAAACTGGAAATTAAAGATCGCAATCTGCCGATTTTGCAAAAATTTGTGAGTGATAACAGCTTTGAAATCAGTCAAATTCGTGCCGAACTTTTGATTTCTAAGTGCTTGATTGATGCTGATTATGCCAAAAATACGGTGGCATATTTGATGTCTGACGGCAAAAAGCCGTTTGGCGCAAATGAAGATGAAAATGTGATTATGAGCGATATTCATACCGATTGGGCGCAGGTAACGTCATCAAAACGCGCCGATATGTTTGCGCTGTTGCTGGAAAATGTGTCACCGGACAACAGCGCGCAAAAGTTGGCGCTGTTCATGGATAAAACGGACGATAAAGACGCCGTGTTCAAGCCGCTGGTGGAGATGTATTTATCAACTTACACGCCGGAGCAACAGCCTTATGTTGCAGCCACACTTTTAAGTAAAAAAGATACGCAAAAACAATATAGTTACGAAGACTATTTTAAGGAAATACTTAAAAGTTCAGGAATTCAGGGAATACGCGCTTTGAATCAGATTTATGATGCGAAGTTGCCGGAAGAAATCTTGACCATAGAAAGCAATATGTCGCCGCTGAAATCCAAAGACGGTTTGATTTTTGCCAATTTGCGCAAGCTCGGTGTTGCGGCACAAAAAAGTGATGATATGGAATTGCGCAAAATCGGCCGGCAGTTGATAATTGCCACGGCTAAAACCATGCCGATGCGCCGCACGAATATAAGAAGTTAAAATTTTCAAAATGCATAAAGAAGAAAACAAAACTTACAAGCAAATTGCAGAAGAATTAAATATGACTGAAAATGCAGTTAATATGTGTGCTATAAGAACAAGAAGGAAAATTACCACTATGGCAAAACACATTACTTCACAATGGGCGTTATTGTTGCTTGTAAAAATATTTTTTTAATTTTCTCAAAAAATTTTTGTTAGGTTTTAGAAAAAAGTGACATATAGTATTGAAAGGAGAAAAAATATGGGAAAGGAGTTGATTTTAAAAT
>JAZNQW010000109.1:0-7367 GCA_045590435.1 Alphaproteobacteria bacterium
TATCTGATCTGTTCCAAATCATCACCCGATTAAAGTTGCTGGTCACCAAATACGCCGGTCCCTTACGCCCATCCGGCAGAATAATACCGGCTTTTAACTCATTATCAAAAGGCAACTCTTTACCGGCAAATGTTTGAACCCCAAGCTTTTTCCATTCAGCCACCGTCTTCATATTCTTACGACCGCTGTCCTTAAACTCGAAATTCCATGGCAACCGCACTCTCATACCCCACGGTTCATCTTTTTTCCAGCCCAATCCCGTCAAATAATTTTCAGCCGAAGCTAATGCGTCTGGTAATGAATCCCAAATATCCGGAACCTTATCTCCGTCATAGTCCACCGCATAAGCATTATATGTTGACGGCATAAATTGGAAATGTCCCATTGCACCGGCCCACGATCCTAACATTTTAGCCTCTTTCAGCTTTGTCTTTTCCATTATTTTCAACACATTATACAGCTCATTCTTAAAGAAATCCGACCGCCGATTGCGATAACTTAAATTAGTTAAACTATCAATCAAATGATGTTTACCTTTATTCTGCCCAAAGTTTGTTTCCACACCCCAAAAAGACGTAATATAGGCGAACGGCACGTTGTATTTATCTTCAATATCCTTATACTTCTTATGCAACATTTGATATTGCTTACGCGCCTCATTTACCCGTTCCTTATTTACCAAGCGATTAACGTAAGCACATGTTGTCAATACAAATTCCACTTGTTGTTTATCCTGTTTCACCACAGCCGGTGCCTTATGATAATAATTCTTACCCTTATATGCCTCATCAATGGTTTGTTGCGAAATCCCGCGAGAAAGCATTTCCCGTTGCAAATTTTTCAGCCACGTCGTCCATTCTTTCGGAGGCGCCACATTTTCGACCACTTGTTTTTCCGGTACTTTGCTATCCGACTTTGCCGTCGCACAACTGTTACATAGCATCACAACTGCCATCACACACATCATAGGATATATAATTTTCTTCATTATCTTTCCCATCAATTTTTTACTACCCCGTCACCTGTATTTCGTAAAATCAGTCGCAACTGCCCACTGTTGTTGTTATTTCCACCGTATATTTCAATGGTGTCTTACTGTTTTTGTCTGCCTCAACTGCCCACTGCCTTTCCGTAGCATTTTTCTCAGTGCTCTTCACATTTTCTTTGGTAATTTTATATTTTTCGTTAAAATGCTGCGTCAAAATCACCGTATTATCGTTATTTTCGGCATTATTAACCGTCACTTCAATCTCATAAGTCTTGCGTTTTTTAATATCATAACAATTCCGACCGGCATGATTATACACCTTTTCGCGACTAACTTCATCTTCTTTAACTTTCTTGCTTTTGCCGCTCACTGAAATATTAAACGCTTCACCCAAACCCAGCCGCAACGTATCTTCTTTAGCCGTATTACCGATACGTGACGAACCGATAAATTGTAAATTACCGCTCTTATCATTCTCATAAAACCGCATAATACCGGCCGGCAACGAAATTCCCAAATTAGATGCCGCCACATTTTCCATCACATAAGTAATTGATGGATGCAATTTTTCGAATTCATCGCCCTGTCCGCTAAAATAAAAAGGCATCCGCAAATTAAATTCTTTTTTATAAGTCACATCAGCTTTTTCAATTAAAGCAATTTGCTTTGTTTGGTGGTCTTTAATTGTTGCAGTGGTCGGTAAAGTATATAGTTCATAACTGTTAACGGTCTCAGGTTCAATGCTTTCAGTCATCCCGTCAGCCATAGAATTTGCCGCCATCATCAGCATCCGACCTTTCATCGGAGCCGCTCCGTAAGAACGCACCACATTCACATCACCTGCCAAAAGTTGAATTTTAGCATTTTCATAGTCAATACCCGAATTATTGGTAATGGTCACCCAACCGGTCAAATTGAGCTTTGTCGATCCTTTCACATTTACCACATAATCGGTTTTCCAACTCAAACCATCGGTCAAATACGCCAAATGCAAATTCTTATTACCTCCGCCGCTTACATTCAACTTGGCCATCAATGTCGGTTTATTACTCATACCGGCCGGAATTTTACCGAACACCACATGCCCTGAAAAATTAGTATCAATACCATAGGAAAAACGCAAAATAGGCTGTCCGCCGTTTGAACCGATTAAAATCGCCTTTTCATAAATATTTTTGCCATTTTCCGGATTAACGCGCACGGTCGTTACTTCTTGCCCGATGGATTGCTCCACAAAGTTCTGATATGAAAGCAGATGATAATTATAATTTTGCTCCACCACTTTCACACCGTCGCCGAAAATAATTGCCGTTTCAGGCTGAATACGTTGCGCCACACCATCAAAAATCACCTCATTAACGCCGCTCGACAAATTCGCCGCCCGCACATCTTTCACAAACGATAAATTTTGATTGTATATACTGATGGATAAGTTACTTTTCTGATTAGATAAAACCAGCGGCTCGGCCTGCGCAGCTCCAACCAACAAAAAACTTAATGAAATTCCGTATAAATAATGACGCATTTTCAATTCTCCTCTTAAATTAACCTTAAATACCGCAAAATAATATAAACCGCGGCTCCTTCCAAAACCAACATCAACCAAAACATAACCTGATAACTGTGCTTTTTATTTTTATGATGAAAAAACTTCTGTGCCACAAAAGCTCCCGGCCAACCGCCTAAAAATTCCAACGCATGCAAATGCATTTCCGGAATACGCCATTCACCGCGTTTTGCCGCACGCTTATCTGCCCCGTAAGCACAAAAAGTCGCCAGATTGATACATCCTAGATGATAAACAATAAAAACCAAAAAAGCCTTAGCTGAAAACATTTTAACTCTGAAAAAATAATTTTCCGTCACGTATGCCGCCAACATCATCATGGCAAAATAAAAAACGAAAAACTTATTGCGCTGCAACGGCGGTATCAATACTAAAAACGGTGCAATCAAGGCCAAAAAAGTAATAAGCATTCTCTCTATCCCAATATTTTGTCGTCAGTCTATAAGTATTTTTTATAATATTCAAGACTTCTTTTCAAATATTAATCTATTTTTAAGGTCCTCTGTGCAAAAATAGCAAGCATCTAGATTTATTAGGAGCTTCTAAAATGAAAAAAACAGCTATTTTGGGCATATTGACTATGATTGCCGGTTGTCAAACAACACCGGCCGAACCAGTAATGTCCGATAACATGATTGAACTGACCGGTGCGCCTGTCGTAAGCATGCCGTGTTCTTATTCCTGTCCGCCGAATGCACCATGCGGCCAAGTAGAACCGATGGTTCTGAAACCGCGTGTTCGCGAAGTTATTCCTTCTAAAAAAAGCCGTCCATGCTGCGAAGACGAAATTCCTTTGTTTGGCGAGCCTCAAACATATATTCCGGACGCACCGGAAATTTATGTTATTTCAGCCAACCGAACAGTTAATTCAATGCTGAAGGAAGCCGAAGCATTTTATCAGCAAATCGGAGAAATGAAAGTTTATATCGAAGCCGCCGACGTACGTTCCAATGACTTACCGGGTGGCACCGAACACGGTACTAAAACTTTACGCAAACGTTTCGGCGAAATCAGTAATGTCACATTACAAGATTCACGTGATGAGGCTCAATACATTGTTACCAGTGCTATCGACTGGTATGATACTGCCACCAAAACCGTTCCAGCCATCAAATATGATTTATTCTTGAAAAGCAAAGACGGCCGCATTATTGGCGAATGGAGCGAAATTATCCATCAAACAGCCGGAGACAGAAGTTGGTGGTAGCCTCAAAGAAATATATATTTTTAACGGCACTAAGCCTTGTGGCTTTTGGCAACCTACCACAAGCCTCAGCTCAATCGGCTGATGAAGATATTTTGTTTCATCCCGTCAATGCCGACGCTTGTGACGACCGCCAACTTGATGACGATAAAAGAACAGCAGAAAATCGTGCCATAGATATAGCCTCCTTAACCGCCATCAAAACCGCCGGTTTTTTACAGCAAAAATATCCTGATTTAGGTATGGAAGCGCTTGACTTCATATCCTACCGCATCATTGATGAGTACCTGATAGATGTGGAACACGAAATTACCCATGATGACGAAAAAAGAATATGTATCAAATTAAGTGCTACCGTAGAAATTCCACCGGCAGAATTAGATATGCTGGCCAATGAATATAGAAACTTAAACGCCTTTTCCGACAACGAAATGGCAGAAGTTGCCGAACAAGCTCAAAATTCCATCAAAATTGAACCGCAAAATATAAGTCAACAAAAATTACTTTATATTGAACCAATGGCCTTTTTTGACGGCTCCGATACTACGCATTACTCGTCTTACCTGACTGATTTATTTAGCCACAGTAAATACTTTTTCGTTACAGATGACTTAAAAATCGCTGATTATGTTATCACCCCACGTCTGACCAACGCCGAAGTCAATATACTGGATAAAAGCAATAACAAAATGCAAATGACAATTGAATTAGATACAGCCGCGCCAACAATACATGACTTTATACCTATTTCCGAGCAGCAAAAACATTTTATTTTATTTGCTGCCGATAAAGACGAACAAAAGGTTGCCGATAACATGATCAAAAAACTTCTGCAACGTGCCGCCGCCGCGACTTGCACAAAATTGGAAAAATACATTCAGAAACAACTTGAAGATAAAATATTTAAACATTAATCTTTCACTAATCTAATTTCTTTTGCCCATGCAATAACAAAACTTTCTCTTTCGAAAGAACATATTGTGGTGAAAGAATGTTGTATTTATCATCAATACCGCTAACTCCTTCAATTCCCATCAAATCTAACATAAATTCATAAATCAGATCATTCGTCCAATATTGTTTTTCCTGCTTTTGTAACAATTCAAAATCGTCCGCATACTTTTGCTTAAACGCATCCGACACATTCACAATGAAAGGAACACGTGCCATACGATATGAAAAACGTGTGCACTCATGTCCCAACCCGTTATCCGGATCATCACCATGATCTGAAAAATACACCCAAGCCATAAAATTCGGATTAAGTTTCACTTTCTCATATATCAGTCGCAACACTTCATCATTATACAGAATACTGTTATCATATGTATCAACTCGACGCCCTTCACCATGAAATTTATCATATCGATAAGGATATCTGTCCCGATACGAACTGTGATTTCCCATTAGATGAACAATAATCAACGCTTTATCCGTATGTTTCATATCCGGCAATTCTTCAACCAATTTATTATCGTAATAAGCCGTCGCAATTTTATCGCCCGTATTATTGTTAATCCACTTTTCCACATCAGCCATTGAAGCCATAATCGTAATCGGTGTATCAGACACACTGAATTTAATCTGATTACTGAGCCAATAAACTTTATATCCGGCCGCTTTTGCCACTTCCACAATTGAATAAGCCTTCGCCAAATCAACCTGATTATATTGATTTTGTGCGCTCAAGGCATAGGTCAAAGCCGGCACTGTATGCGTATGGTTTGAGTAAGCATTCTCAAACAAAAAAGTGTTCGGTTGTTTCACAAAATCTGCCAACCACGGCGTTGTAGGCCTCAAATAACCGTAAACCTGCATATGATCACGTGTTTCAGATTCGCCTATAATTAACACATACACACCTTTATCCGGAGCTACTAAACCTACTTGCCGTAATTTTTCTAAATTATCGGCTCTCTTTTTCCGAGCTTCACTAAAATCTTCAAAACTTTGCAAAATAGCATTTGTTGTCTGTGCAATATTCACAGCAAAACATAAATTCAATTTAACTAATTTCCAAGTAATAGCATAAAATAACACCAAACATGTCAATAAAAACGCCATCCAATTAAAAGTCGGCTTTTTCCAACGGCTGACAGCAAAAACAAAACCTCCGACCAATAAGCAATTTAATAAACTTATTCCAATCCAAGCCACCGCATTTTGCTCTTGCAAATAAGCCCAAATTTCAGAAATATTCGTTTGAAACAACGTCAACATAATATCCGTTGAAAACACACCTTTATTCGCCATGGCATAGCCGATAAACAATAGCGGTAACAAAACAAACATGCCATACAAAAAATATCCGATTCCTTTTAATAAACACGCTCCGATTCTGAATTTAAAATTCCGCGCCACATACAAAAACGTTGTGGCAAAAACAAACAAAATTGTAGCCAATCCTAATGTATGGGTAATTTCCCGTTCCCCCACCATCATACCGAAAAATCTTTTAACATAGGTAGCAACCACATACAGCCCTATAAAAACTAAAGCCGTCAACGTATATCTTCGCGCATAATGCCACAATACCGCCCCTAATGTCAACAACAACGAAAAAAGCAACATATAACCGATATCTCGAGACATTTCAATATATTCGGTAGCCAAAAATCGCGGTAACGTCAGTACCATCCAACAACCGAAAAAATATATCACAAAATTGCTTATTTCACTTTTTTTATTTTGCCATTTAAACATTACATTATCCGTTCCGTATAAAGTCACATACGCTTTTATCCGAATTTCAGTCCATTGTCCAGTAAATCATAATTATATAAACAGTAATTTACTTCTTTTATTTAAAAAATACCCTGACATAAAAAATAATACTTGAATTTTATTTCTTTTTGCTCTATAAGATTTGTTGTTTGAGTTCACCAGGCGAAAAAGGCATGCCTGACAACTCTATGTTTAATTCCAATTAATTGAAAGGGAATAAAATGCCAAAACTAAAAACAAAAAAGGCCGCTGCCAAACGCTTCAGCGTTACCGGTACCGGCAAATTAAAAAGAAATCACTCGTTCAAGAGACACCTTCTTTTTAATAAACCGACAAAGCAAAAAAGACAAGCTCGTGGCACCAGATTAATTAATGTTGCCAATGCTTTTGTTAAAAAGTTTTTACCGTTTATTTAAGAGGGAGGATAAGATATGTCTCGTGTTAAAAGAGGTTTAACGGCTCACGCTCGTCATAAAAAAATTTTGGATATGGCGAAAGGATATAGAGGTCGTAACAAAAATGTATTCAGAGTAGCTGTTGAAAAAGTTGAAAAAGGTTTGCAATATGCTTACCGTGACAGAAAAACGAAGAAAAGAAGTTTTCGTTCGTTGTGGATTCAACGTATTAACGCTGCCACACGTATCCATAATATGACTTATTCTCGATTTATCAGCGGGCTCGTTAAAGCCGGTGTTGAACTGGACCGTAAAGTCTTAGCTGATATCGCGTTGAAAGAGCCCCAAGCATTTGCTAAGTTGGTAGAAACCGCTCAAGCGGCTCTTAAGAAATAAGACAGATACAAACGCAAAAAAATATCAAGAGTCGGCTGTAAGGAGCACCTGTAAGCTGACTCTTTTTATTTTGTAACAAAAAAGGTTGTTGTA
>JAZNQW010000110.1:0-17978 GCA_045590435.1 Alphaproteobacteria bacterium
GACGGCAAACCAACCGCCGAAAAACGACCACCAACCCAAATGTTTCATACCGGCGTTTTCACCGATTATGCGGTAAGCGTCAATACAATTACTTTTTGAAGTACGACCAATGGCTATTTCCGACACCATTAACGGGTTACAGATGAAGAGTAAAATCAGTAAATATACCAGTATAAAGCTGAGACCGCCGTATTGGCCGCATAAATACGGAAAGCGCCAAATATTTCCCAGTCCGATGGCGGAACCGGCAGCGGCTAAAATAAATCCCCATTTACTGCTGAAATTTTCTTTTTTCATTTATGTCCTTATTATTAATTCTGAAAAATTATTGTAAAATACTCAGTTCTTGTCGTTTTTTTTTAAATGATTGGTTATAAACTGCAAAAGCGTATCCGGTTCGTCCCAAACAACGGCAACTTCAAGCACGTTAATATCATTTTGGAACTGAGGCGGAATTTTAACATAGTCTTTGCTGGTGGTATAAATTTCAGCATTTTTGGCATGCGCTTTTTGCAAAATTTGTTCTAATTCCGCTGTGCTGTAAAAATGGTGATCAGGAAAATCAATTGTTTCAATCACATTAAAACCCTGAGTGCTTAAAGTGTGATAAAATTTTTGCGGATGACCTATGCCGGCAAATGCTAAAATATTCGGATTATTAATGACTGTTGTCAGTGCTTCGGTATGACCAAAAAATACTGGCAAATGACAACGCTCGACCAAATGGTGTTTATCTTTACCGAGAATAATTAAGGCATTGGCGCGTTTGACACCGTCTTCCAACGTTTCTCTTAATGGTCCGGCCGGAATAATCTTACCGTTACCAATGCCATAATTGCCGTCAAATACTAAAAAAGATAAGTCTTTATACAAGCTCGGATTTTGAAAACCATCATCCATAATAACTATGTCTGCACCTTCTTTTATAGCCAGTTTTGCTCCTTCATAACGATTGGCATTTACCACAACAGGTGCTTGTTTGGCTAATAACAATGGCTCGTCGCCCACATCTCGTGCTGTGTGTTTTTTGGGGTTCACCATAATATTTTGTAAATTTCCGCCGTAACCGCGAGTTACAAAAAACGGGTGATACATTGCTGTTTCAAGCATTTTAGCTATTGAGATGGATACAGGCGTTTTTCCTGTGCCACCGGCTGTAATATTGCCCACACAAATGACAGGGACATCAACTTTAGGAGATAAAGTTCGTTTCAGACGCCATTGAGTTGCAATACCGTAAATTTTTCCGATAGGTTGCAGCAACTTTGATGTAAATGAATTAGATTGCCAATATTTAGGAGTCTTCATTAACCATATATCCTTGAATTTTTTCAACAATGCCGTCTAAAACTTTGGCTTCACTGGTGGCCCAGTTATAGGCCAAACTACGCTTAGCATCAAGTAGTTCTCTATTTGAAAGCAATTGGTCAACAATATCTATCAATTCAAGCACATCATTAACTTGAATAATACCGTCTGCATGTTTGGCACGGTTTATGGCGTCAGTAAAATTATGCATGTGCGGGCCGACAATAACGGCATCGCGGCAGCGTGACGGTTCCATAAAGTTTTGTCCGCCATGCGGAATGAGCGATCCACCGACAAATACAATCGGTGATATTTCATACCAGATTCCCATTTCACCAATTGTATCGGCAATATAAACATCTGTTTGCGGTGTAATCGGTTCGCCGGCCGAGCGCAGTGCTACGTTTAAGCCGTATTCGGTTTGCAGTTTTTCTTTGATTTCCACGCCGCGGTTCGGGTGGCGCGGTGCAATTAAAGTGAGCAATCCTTTATGTTTTTGTTGAAGCTCTTTTAAAAAACGACCGATTTTAAATTCCTCATCATTATGGGTTGAGCTGACAAGCCAAATTGGGCGGTTACCGATTTGTTTTTGAATTTCGTTCTTTTTTTCTGCATCCACCGGAATCGGTAAGCCGGCATACTTTAAATTACCCAAGCACATGGCATCTTTTGCACCTAAAACGCGTAATCGATAGGCGTCTTCTTCAGATTGCCCTAAACAAGTGGTAAAGCAACCGAGAAGTTCTTTGATAATAAACTCAAACTGCTGCCAACGTTTGAATGATTTATTGGAAATTCGGCCGTTAATCAAAATCAGCGGAATGTTTTTGCGTTTGATAGACGACAAAATTGCCGGCCAAAACTCTGATTCAAACCATAACACAATGGTTGGTTGCCAATAGCGAATAAAACGTGTAGTAAACACCGGATTATCAATCGGTAAATATTGGTGGAAAGCGCGTTCCGGCAAACGTTTAGCCATTACCTCGGCCGAAGTTGTAGTGCCGGTTGTAACCATGACATGGGCATTGGGATATAATTCCAACAATCGATTAATCAGCGGCAACATGGATATGGATTCACCAACAGATGCGCCATGCAACCAAATCAACTGTCCTTGGGGACGAGGTAACTTCGGGCGACCGATACGTTCATTGAAACGCTTTGTATCTTCCTTACCGATTTTCTTGCGTTTGTTGATGTAGCGCCGAATGGCAATCGGGTATAAAATACGCACCAAGCTGTTATAAATTCCTATATACATTTATTTTTCCTCTGTCGGTTGTTGTGGGGCTGTTTGTGCTTCTTTACGGCTTTTTTTAGGCACAGAGCCTTGCTCAATAAAAGGAAGTCCCATTGTTTTATCTAAATTCCAAGTCAGTTCATTAAGCATTGCTTCTATTTGTTGCCGGTATTGTTCCAGCTCTTCTGCAGTGGCGTCGGCCGGAATAAATACCGGAGGCGTAATGGCATACATGCCTTTATGAAACGGTAAAGGAATGAGCATTCTATCCCAGCTTTTATTTACAATTTTAGAGCCGGCAATACTATATGTGATACCCATAATCGGTTTGCCTGATTTTTGCGCATAAAATATCGGGCTCATACTGAGTTTCATGCTTGGACCACGTGGTCCGTCCGGAATAATAGCTATGCTGTTGCCTTGTTGCAGATTGCGCATTAATTCGATAGCGGCTTCGGTTGATTTGTTATTTGTTGAGCCGTTAACATTACCAATGCCGAATTTGGCCAGAATATGTACAATCAAACGCCCGTCATGGTGCGGCGAAACAAGCGCATTCAGCGGGCGTGATTTGTTCCAAAAATAAGGCATCATCAGGGTGCGTCCGTGCCAACCGATAACAATCATACTGCCATATTTATCAAGTGCTTCATAAGTTTCTTTAACGCCGGTAACCGATTGCCAACGCGTTGTTAAACCGACAAATTTCAAATAGTAATAAGCAAAATTGCCGATGAGCTTTTCTCCCGTCGGTGATTTGATGAAATTTTTCAGCCAATCTATTTTCATTTTTGCACAATATACCCTTAGTTGGCTTTATCATACAAACTTTTTTACAAAATACAACGGAAAAACTTAAAATATAAGGTGTTTTTTTGCAAAATTTGTGCTAAATATAAGAAAAAAATTGGGAATACATAAAATGAAAAACAAATATTTGACATCGCCGCAGCTGCAAGCCGAATTGGAAAAATGTCTGCAATGCCCGACGAAACCTTGTATGAAAGCGTGTCCGGCAAAAGTTTCGCCGGCCGATTTTATTGCCTTGGCCAAAAAGGGGGAGTGGACGAAGGCGGCCGAAGAAATTGAGCGGCAAAATCCGATGGGGGAGGTTTGCGGTCTGATTTGTCCCGATAAATTTTGCATGCATGCCTGCACGCGTCAACATATTGATGCCTCGATACGTATTCCGGAAGTGCAAGCCGCTATTATGCAAAAAGCACGACAGTCGCAAACCGTCAGCGCTCTGCAAATCACTCCGGCAAACGGCAAAAAAGTTGCGGTGATCGGCTTAGGACCGGCCGGAATTAGTGCGGTTATTGCTTTGTTAAAGCAAGGTTTTAAGGTGGCGGCGTTTGAAAAATCGGCGGTGGTCGGTGGCGCGCTTAATTATATTCCCGAGGTGCGATTGCCGCGTGAAGTCATTGCTTATGAATGGCAAAAATGGCAGAATCATCCGTTGCTGGAAGTGCATTTTAATCAGTCTATTAGTGATTATGCCGCTTTGTTGGCGCAAGGTTTTGACGGCGTAATTGTGGCAAGCGGTGAACAAAAAACACGCACTTTAGGTATCGCGGGCGAAGATTTGGCGGTGCAGTGGACCGATTATTTGCGTGAACCGCAGAAATATGCCGATGCCAAAAACGTGGCAATTGTCGGTGGTGGTGCCGTGGCGGTGGATTGTGCCGTTACGGCAAAAATGCAAGAGGCGCAAAATGTGGAAATGTTTGTGCGTCGCCGTTTGAGCGATATGCGGATTACACCGCAGGAACGTCGGCAACTGTTAGAACACCAAATAGATATCACCACCATGACGCGGCTGACAAAGATCGAAAATAATGCCAATCATTTGACGGCGTGGACGGTTAAAACGCGCTTTAATGACGCCGGAAAACTGGAAGATCAACCACAAACCGAAATTTCGCGTCTTGGTTTTGATTTGATTGTTTTGGCTTTGGGCAGCACGCGCGCCGAAGAATTAGCACCGACCGACCGCATCATTTATGCCGGCGATGTGCTAAACGGCGGCTCAACCGCGGTAGAAGCCGTTGCCTCCGGCAAGGCCGCTGCTGAAATGTTGATGGATACGTTACTTATTTAATCTACCGGAGAGTTTTCGCGCAGTTTTTGCTTGACTGCACCCATTTGCCAACGCAAAGTTTTTGCACTGAATTTTCGGATATAATAGATGTATCCGACCGCTACAAGTGAGCCTGCCGCGGCCCATGAAATCGGGCTGGCATATAAAATCCCTTCATATCCCATTAACTTTGCTAAATAGATGGCAGCAAAGGCGCGCGTAATCAGTTCGGTGATGCTTGAAAGTAACGGTAGTAAAGGTTTTCCCATACCTTGAATGGTGTTACGAAACACGAAGATCAGCCCCAAGAAGAAGTAAAACATTGTGCTGATTACTAAATATTGACTGCCCACTTCAATAATCAACGATACGTTACTACCATCAGATTTGCCGGTGTTAATGAACATGGCAATCATATCGCGACCGATATGGCGCACTAACACAAAGCCCAATATGCTGATGGTTGTGGAAATTAAGAAGGCATATTTGGCACCGCGGCGAATGCGTGATAACAGATTAGCCCCCCAGTTTTGCGCCGTAAACGTTGCCATGGCTAAGCCCAGAGCTAACAGCGGTTGAGTGGCAAATTGCTCAATTCTGAGCGCTGCGGCAAATGCGGCAATAATGTCCGGACCGAAAGAATTGCACACGCTTTGCACAATCATAATGCTGAATGATAAAATGGAAAATTGCAACGCCATCGGAAATGCCATACGCAAGTGTGCGCGCATTACATTGGATTGATAGTGCATAAATTCTTTCTTTAAGCGTAACAGCGGAAATTTATACCACATATAAATCAGGCAAATAATTACCGAAATGGTGTTGGCAACAAAAGTGCCGGTTGCCGAGCCGACAACGCCCCAGCCGAATCCGCCGATAAACAAAAAATTCAGTGCAATATTGATTAAAGTGCAGAAGATTAAAAAATAAAGAGGGGTTTTGCTGTCGCCAACCGCGCGCATTAATCCCGAAAGTAAATTATACATCACAATCATGACGGTGCTGAGTGATAAGACAAACATGAAATCATACGCCTGATCAAATATTTGCGGCGGTATGTTGGTTAAATGCAGTAGCGGGCGTAGAAAAAATGTCAGGCAAAATGTTAGAATAACACTTAAAGTCAGTGCTGCCAAAAAGCAGTGAAAAACCGAAGTTTGCACACCATCATTATCATGTGCGCCGAAGCGTTGTGCCGTAATAACCGTTAAACCACCGGTAAAACCGAATGCAATCATTAAAAACACCATATAAATCGGTGCCGAAGCGCCAATGGCAGCCAACGCTTGTACATTAATTAAGCGACCGACAATAATCATATCGGATATTTGATAAAGTTGCATAAATAAATTACCGATTAAAAGCGGTAAGGCAAATTTGATAATTAATTTGACAGGATTGCCGGTGGTTAAATCGTTAATCATTTTAAATCCTTTAACAAGTTGGATTTTTATTTATATTCTCATTTGTAAATTCAAAGAGAAACAAATAAAAAAGCACCCCTAAAGGTGCTTTCTGTTTATGGTAGGGCCGGGGAGAATCGAACTCCCACTCCCGAGGGAACCAGATTTTGAGTCTGGCGCGTCTACCAGTTCCGCCACAACCGCATAAATCGTTGACAGGTATGTTGATACAATATTTATTCTGTGTCGTCAATAGTTTTTTTATAAAAAATGATAATTTTTGTGCTGTTTTTTACTTTTCATTTTTAAAATAGTGTGATACAATGCTGTCGGTTTAACGTTTTTTTGAGGTAAAGGTGGAAAATCTCGAGCATCAGGCTTCTGTTTTATTCGGTGAAAAAGAGTTTGCTAAAGCTTTGGAAATTTACCAGCTTTTGCTACAGGGAAATCCGAAACATGAGTATTATTTGATTTCCTGCGGTAATTGCTATGATGCTTTGGGACAGAAAGATAAAGCTATCGAGTTTTATGAAAAGACGCTTAAATTAAATAAAGAATCTGAAGCCGCTTTACTGAATCTGTCAACTATTTATTATGAACTGAAGAAGTTTGATGAAAGCGGCGAATATGCTCAGCAAGTTTTAAAACGGAATCCGAATAATGTGGCGGCATGGCAAAATATGGCAAATGTAGCATATTGCCAAGGCCAGTATGAAAAAGCGTTATCGTATTATCAAAAAATGTATGATAACAATAACAACAGTTATATTGCCATGATTAATATGGCCAACACTTATTACAGTTCGGGAAAATATGTGTTGGCGCTTGAGTTCGCCAAAAAATCTCTTGCCAAACATCCTTCCAGTATTACCGCTCATATGATTGCCGGTAATTCTTTGAATGCCATGAATAAGTATGAAAAAGCCATTGCCATGTTTTTACATGCCTATGAATTGGATAAAACCAGAATTGAAATTTTGAATGCGCTGAGCGATACATATCGAGCCAATAATGATTGGGAAAACAGTATGTTGTTTGCATGGCGGGCTATGAAGAATTCTGTGCCGACAACGGAAGCATTACACCTTAATTTTGGTTATTTGTTATATGAATGCTATTCCGAAAAGAGTGAAGAATTGGCCAAAAAATATGCTTCTAAATGGCAAAAGTTTTTTCCGGATGATAAAGTGGTTAAGCACATGTCTTGTGCTATTTTAGATGGTAAATCGTTACAAGAATCGGATAATGAATTTATCAAAACCACATTTGATGCCTTTGCGCCGGATTTTGAACAAACACTGGCTGATTTGGACTATCAGGCACCGGCTCTGATTGAATTGGCCTTAGCCAAGCATTTGAAAACATCAATTTTCACCAAATACTATATTGCTGATTTGGGGTGCGGTACGGGGTTGTGCGGTAGCCGAATAAAAAAGTATGCGGCGCATAAAGGGTTAATAGGAGTTGATTTATCGGAAAAAATGTTGGCCGAAGCCGCAAAAAAGAAGATTTATGCGCGGTTGGAATGTGATGATATTTGCCATTATTTGGAAAATACCGAGTATTTATTTAACGTGATTGTAGCGGCAGATGTATGGACTTATTTTGGCGATTTGGCCAAGGTTTTTGTGCGCGTGTTTCGTGCACTTTTGCCGGAAGGTTTGTTTGTGTTTACATTTTCGGAAAACAACTTTAATCAAGAAGATTTCTTTTTAACGCCGAGCGGGCGTTTTGTGCATGCGCCGTCATATGTGGAAAGGGCGTTGAAAAGTTCCGGTTTTCGTATTGTTTCCAGTGAAAAAAATATTTTGCGCAATGAGGCGGAGAAGCCTGTTTACGGCTATGTTGTGACAGCATGTAAACCGAGTCCGACAAGGCAAATTTCAGAGGCATAAAAAATGCGCTTGCCGGTAAAAATATTGAGCGTGGTAATGTGGTTGCTGTTAAGTTTTGCAAATGCCAACGCTTATCAACGTGATTATGAAGGGATGGCATCCGAAGTATCAATACAACGTCATGCGTTTAATGCACCGGATCATGTTGCCAATAATATTAATCATTTAACGCAATATTTGGTTCGACCGTTTAAAAATGATTATGATAAGCTCAAGGTTATTGCTTATTGGATTGCTTCGCATTTGGCGTATGATAATTATAAATATGATAACGGACAGGTTTATCAGAAAGAGATAAAATATAAGTATGATGTTTTAAAAGCCAAAATGGGGATTTGTTCGGACTTTGCAAAACTATATGCCGAAATGGCAAAAATTGCCGGAGTTTCGGCTCAAGTGGAATATGTAACGGGATATGTGTTTCAGCCGCGGCGTGTGAAATCTTATTATATGCGGAAGGATGTGCCGCCAGTCGGTCATGCCTGGAATGAGGTAACGTTTGGTCGTCGTCAGTTTTTTGTTGACACCACTTATATGTGTGCGAATCGAGTGGGGCAGAGTACTAAAAAACGCAAAAGTTCGTTGGAACACAGGCATGAAGTTCGAAAGCGTAATATTTCCAAAGAGAAATTCAGCACTGATATTAATACATTTTATTTTGATTTTACGCCGCAGAGCGAGTTTGATGAAAATGGAAAAATACATCTGTTGCGTAAATATGTTCGATAGAATGATATAGGTTTAATTTTTTATTTTACTTATTATATAGCGGAAAGGGAATAAAGCGAATCGGTGTTATTTGATGAAATTCTGTTATATCAATAACTTATATCAAAAAACATAGAGAGGCAGAGAATGTAAATAAAAAAATGGTGGAGAGCGATTTATAAGAAAATTATATTTTTTTTGCCTAAAATTTCGGTTTTTTCTTCATTTTTTGTACATTTTTTAATAAAAAGTAAAAAAATACTTAACAAATGATTAATTTTCTGTTAATAATAAAGTTGAGTATGAGTATGCAAAGTTTTCAGAAAATTAACTGGAGGATTTTATGAAAAATTTATTTTATTTATTGATCCTGGTTCTGGCTGCCGGTTTGACAGCTTGCGCCAATGATGATATGAGCGGCCGTGAAGGTTGCAGTGATACGCTGGTTAAACCGGCACCTGCTCCGGCTCCGGTTGTTCGTAACGCTTGTCCTTGTCCGGCAGCTATGCCTACTTGCGGTTGCCCGGCTCAGGAATATACGGTTAGAACACCGGTAAAAGTTGTGTATCAGAACACAACATATCGCACGGTTTATGAACCACGCACATTTACGAGCACGTCTTATGAAACACGTCCGTATAACAGAGCAGAAGTTTGCTCGGGCGGTGTTTGCCCGGGACAAGCTCCGGTTATGGTTCAACAACCAGGTCAACCGATGATTGTTCGTCAGCAAATGAGATAATCTGAGGAATATAATTTTCTGAAAAAACAAAGGGGAGGTTCTTAGATGAGCCTCCTTTTCGTTTTTTTAAATACTGAGAAATATTATACTTTGGTTCAAAAGGTCGATCATAATTAGGATGTAATGAATATATATGAGGGGGCGCTTGAATAATGAAGAATTATATTAAGATAGAAGCAAAAGAATTGGTAAAAATAGGTTTTTTTGTGATTTTCTTAAAAAATGGTTGACTTGGCCTGTTTTTGTGGTATTATCCACGCGAACTGGAGTCAGATTCTTTATGGTTCTGATTGGCAGTTTTGTGTAATTAATTTAATAACTTAAGGAAAATGTGATGCCTACAATTAATCAGTTAATTCGTAAATCACGAACACCAAAAGTGAAGAGAAACAAAGTTCCGGCTTTGAAATCTTGTCCACAAAAACGCGGTGTTTGTACAAGGGTTTATACAACAACCCCGAAAAAACCAAACTCAGCTTTGCGTAAAGTAGCACGTGTACGTTTGACTAACGGCTCTGAAGTAATCAGCTACATCCCTGGTGAAGGTCATAATCTTCAAGAACACTCAGTGGTGCTGATTAGAGGAGGCCGTGTGAAAGACTTGCCAGGTGTTCGTTATCATATCATTCGTGGTACCCTTGATACTCAGGGTGTGTCTAAACGTCGTCAACGCCGTTCTTTATACGGTGCTAAGAGACCTAAATAGGAGATAAGATAATGTCACGTCGTCATAGTGCTGAAAAAAGACAAGTACTGCCTGATGCTAAATACGGCAATAAGGTAGTCGCAAAATTTATTAATAATGTTATGGAAGACGGCAAAAAGGCTGTTGCGGAAAACATTGTTTATTCTGCTTTAGAGACTTTGGCCGCCAAATCTAAACAAGATGCCTTAGAAGCATTTTTAACCGCCATTGAAAATGTAAAACCGGTGGTTGAAGTTCGCTCACGTCGTGTGGGTGGTGCAACATATCAAGTTCCGTGCGAAGTTCGTGCCGAACGCCGTCAGGCTTTGGCCATTCGTTGGATTATCGGCGCTGCTTTAAAGCGTTCGGAAACCAAAATGCAGGATAAAGTTGCAAATGAACTGTTGGATGCTCTGGCTAACAAAGGTGCAGCCGTTAAAAAGCGTGAAGATACGCATAGAATGGCTGAAGCAAACAAAGCATTCTCTCATTACAAATTTTAATTTTAAAAGGAAGAGAAAATGCCAAGAACACATAAATTGGAACTCTACAGAAACATCGGTATCATGGCGCATATTGATGCCGGTAAAACAACAACGACCGAACGTATTTTGTTCTATACGGGCGTTAATCATAAAATCGGTGAAGTGCATGATGGTGCCGCCACGATGGACTGGATGGAACAAGAGCAGGAACGCGGTATTACGATTACGTCTGCTGCTACAACTTGCTATTGGAACGGCTACCGTATTAACATTATTGATACACCAGGCCACGTGGACTTTACGGCAGAAGTTGAGCGTTCATTGCGCGTTTTGGATGGTGCAATCACTGTTTTTGACTCGGTTGCCGGTGTTGAACCGCAATCAGAAACAGTGTGGCGTCAAGCCGATAAATATAATGTGCCGAGAATTTGCTTCTGCAACAAAATGGACCGAATCGGTGCCAACTTCTATCGTTGCTTGGATATGATTGTTGACCGTTTAGGTGCACGTCCGATGGCTATGCAATTGCCGCTCGGTGCTGAGGCTGATTTCCGCGGCGTTGTTGATTTATTGAAGATGAAAGCGGTGGTTTATACCGGTGATACGGCTGATTCCCCGATTGAAATTCAAGAAATTCCGGCCGATATGAAAGATAAGGCTGAAGAATATCATAATCAGTTGATTGAAATGGCTGTTGAACAAGATGAACAAGCTATGGAAGACTATTTGGAAGGCAAAGAAATTTCAATTGAAACATTGAAGAAGTGCATCCGTAAAGGTACTTTGGCGCAAGATTTTGTGCCGGTATTCTGCGGCACGGCTTTCAAAAACAAAGGTGTTCAATTGCTGCTTGATGCGGTTGTAGATTATTTGCCGTCACCGCTCGATATTCCGGCGATTAAAGGCACATTGCCTGATTCTGAAGAAGAAGCAGTGCGCCATCCGGATGATAAGGAACCGTTATCGGCTTTGGCATTCAAAATCATGAATGACCCGTTCGTCGGTTCTTTAACGTTTGTGCGTATTTATTCCGGTGTGATGAATGCCGGATCGTATGTTTACAATTCGGTAAAAGACAAGAAAGAGCGTATTGGTCGTATGCTTTTGATGCATGCCAATAAGCGTGAGGATATCAAAGAGGCATTTGCCGGAGATATTATCGCTTTGGCCGGTTTGAAAGACACAACAACCGGTGATACGTTGTGTGATGAATCTCATCCGATTGTTTTGGAAAACATGGTGTTCCCTGAACCGGTTATTCAATTGGCAGTTGAGCCGAAAACCAAAGCCGACGTTGAAAAAATGGGCTTGGCTTTAGGTCGCTTGGCGATGGAAGATCCGTCGTTCAAAGTAACTTCTGATCCGGACAGCGGACAAACAATTATTGCCGGTATGGGTGAGTTACACCTCGACATTATTGTTGACCGCTTGAAACGTGAATTCAAAGTTGATGCCAACGTCGGTGATCCGCAAGTGGCTTATCGTGAAACCATTACAAAACCGTGTGATATCGAATATACGCATAAGAAGCAATCCGGTGGTGCCGGTCAGTTCGCTAAAGTTAAAATTAAGTTTGAACCGACTGAAGATCATACCGGCTTTGAATTCTTAAATACGGTTGTTGGCGGTAACGTACCGAAGGAATATATTCCGGGTGTTGAAAAAGGCTTGAAGTCTGCTATGGATTCAGGTGTGATTGCCGGTTATCCGGTAACGGGTGTGAAATGTACATTATATGATGGTGCTTATCACGAAGTAGACTCTAACGTTATGTGCTTTGAAATTGCTGCCCGTGCAGCTTTCCGTGAAGGTATGAATCAAGCTGCGCCGAAACTTCTTGAACCGATTATGAAGGTTGAAGTTGTTACACCGGAAGAATATATGGGTGATATTATCGGTGACTTAAACTCTCGCCGCGGTTTAGTAAACGGTATGGATCAACGCGGTAATGCCCGCGTGGTTGATGCGTTTGTGCCGCTTGCACAGATGTTTGGTTACGTTAACACGTTACGTTCACTTTCTCAAGGTCGTGCTCAGTATACGATGATTTTTGATCACTACGCTGAAGTACCGAGAGAAGTGGCTGAAACCATCAAAGCCAAATCGGCTTAGATATTTTGTTAAAGACGTCCGAAGGGATGGAAAGCCAACCCTCCCTTCGGCAAAATTAAAATAATTTTTATTGGAGTAATAAATATGGCAAAAGAAAAATTTGAGCGGACGAAACCGCACTGCAACATTGGAACGATTGGTCACGTAGACCATGGTAAGACGACCTTGACTGCAGCAATTACAAAAGTATTGGCTGAAGAAGGTGGTGCAAGCTTTACGGCATATGATCAAATTGATAAAGCTCCGGAAGAAAGAGCACGCGGTATTACGATTTCGACAGCCCACGTAGAATATGAGACGAAAAATCGTCACTATGCTCACGTAGACTGCCCGGGCCACGCCGACTATGTTAAAAACATGATTACGGGTGCAGCGCAAATGGATGGCGCAATCTTGGTTGTTAGTGCAGCCGACGGTCCAATGCCGCAAACACGTGAACACATTTTGCTTGCACGTCAAGTAGGCGTTCCGGCGATTGTTGTATATATGAACAAAGTTGACCAAGTAGATGATCCGGAATTGCTCGAATTGGTAGAAATGGAAATTCGTGACTTATTGTCATCATATGGTTTCCCTGGCGATGAGATTCCGATTGTAAAAGGTTCAGCTTTAGCTGTATTGGAAGATGGCGACAGAAAGATTGGTCATGATTCAATTATTGAATTGATGGAAAAAGTAGACAGCTACATTCCGGAACCGGTACGTCCGTTGGATCAACCGTTCTTGATGCCGATTGAAGACGTATTCTCGATTTCCGGTCGTGGTACGGTTGTGACGGGCCGTGTTGAACGCGGTGTTATTCACGTAGGTGACGATATTGAGATCGTTGGTATTAAACCGACACAAAAGACGACTTGCACGGGCGTAGAAATGTTCCGCAAGCTTTTGGATGAAGGTGAAGCCGGCGATAACATCGGTGTATTGTTGCGCGGTACGAAGCGTGAAGAAGTTGAACGTGGTCAAGTATTGGCTGCACCGGGCACGATTAACCCGCACACAGACTTCACAAGCGAATGCTATATTTTGACGAAGGAAGAAGGCGGTCGTCATACACCGTTCTTCTCGAACTATCGTCCGCAATTTTATTTCCGTACAACCGATATTACCGGTACGATTATTTTACCGGAAGGCACGGAAATGGTAATGCCGGGCGATAACGTAACGATTACGGTACAATTGTTACACCCGATTGCGATGGATGAAGGTTTGCGCTTCGCCATTCGTGAAGGTGGTAGAACTGTTGGCGCCGGTGTCGTATCTAAGATTCTTAAGTAATCTAGGAAAAGTCGCTTAGAGGCTTTCTACTGGTAAGCTCCCTTGCTTATGTACTGCTTTGTACACCGCGCAAGGGAGCTTACTTCGTATAAATCACTTTAATCGACTTTTTTCTTGCTAGAGCATGTGTTTTTTAAAATCGCAATTTTTCTTGTTATGGCGTGTGCTTTTTGAAGTGCAATTTTTTCTTGTTGCGATGTGTTTTGAATTATTTTTGGTTGCAATTAAATTCTTTATAAATCGCTGCCGTATTTAAATTGCTTTTATGTTTGCGTTTTTTAACACCGTTATATGCGTAATAGCCGAAGCATTCCAATCTTTTGTGCGGCGCCAAGCCTGTTTCGTGGATGTAGCGCACAAATGTATTTAGCGCCATACGCGCCTTATTTTTGCTCAGCTGATTATTGCGCACGCGATACAGCATTAAAATATCGTTTTGCCCGTAAAACGGCACACCGGCACGCAAATATTGCACCCAAAGACGGGCATCTTCACACAAGCGGCGGTCAGCCGGAAATTCAATCTTCTTAATTTGCTGACGATCTATCATCACGGTAGACATACCGATTTGCGTGGTTTTTAAGTAGCGTTCCAAATCAATTTTTTCATCCACATCAACGCGGCCTTTATCCATAAGTTCGCCTTTTTCATTCATAAAAGCATATGCCGTGTGTGATAAAGCGGCACCACGTTGTTGCATAAACAGCAATTGTTTACTCAATTTTTGTTTTGCCCACAAATCATCCGAATCAATAAAAGCCACATAACGACCGGAAGCCGGCGAAACTGCAAAATTGCGACAGGCGGCAACGCCCTGATTTTTCGGCATATCAAAAATTTTAATACGCGAATCTTGTTTGGCATATTCTTGAGCCACTGCCAAAGAGCCGTCGGTTGAGGCATCATTGACTATCAGCAATTCCCAATTTTTATATTCCTGATTGAGTACAGACTGAATGGTGTGCGGTAAAAACTTTTCGCAATTATATACCGGCAAAACAACTGAAACATTACTCATATGGGCGCTCTCCTTTAAACTATATAATGCATTATACCCTATTTGAAAAAATTTGTCAAAAAAAATAATCCGGCGCTAAAAGTCCGCATGTTTGCCCCTTAATTTTCCGCTTGTCAAAAATTGATTTTTATGCCATAATAAAGGCAGTTAAAAATATAAATTATAGTTAAAATTATGTGTCAGAGAATTATTAAAAGTTCTTTGTATCTTCAAAAGAGGATGAAGATTTAAACACATATTCCGTTTTTCCTCGAAAAAATATAGGCTTATGATGAATATGCTTAAAAAGTTCGAAAAAAGTGGTTGGGATACAGTGGTAAGTAATGTTTTGCTCATAGTAGCGATTTTTTGTGCAGGTATTCTTGCCGGAGTTATCTATTTGAATATGGGTAATCCGGTTGCCATTAAAGAAATTATCGGAACTCAACTGCGTGGGATTGCAATGACGGCCGGCATCTGCTCTTGGTTGGCCTTTTTCTTGAACGGTGTGATGTATGCGGTTCTTGACGAGTTCAAACCCAAATATATCGGCATCTACTCGGTCTTCTGCGTAGGAATCTTTGTTTGGGGTATTTCTTTATTCTGAACAGGGGCTATCAATTCAAAATGTGTTTAATCTTTAATGTTGTAAATATGAAGACTCGTATTTTTATCTTGGTAGCAGCCGCAATCTTTTTCGTGGCTGAAGTGTATAACTTCGCTGCAATTCTTTGCGGTTGGAATGGTTTGACTGTCTTCTCTTCGGAGACAGCAGCCTTGTCGCTGTTTGTGGGTTTTCTTGCCGGTTTTTTTGCCATGATTCCATTTCTGGAGGTAAAAGACCCCGAAAGAGCGTTCAACATGCTGTGTTATCCCTTCATTGGGGTTTTACTGTTGTGGGCGCTGGCTTATATTTTCGGCGGTCAAGAAGAGATATGGTATGGCAACTACACCATGCGTGAAAGCGTCTACCTCGCTGTTCATTGGGCAGTTGGAGTAGTCGTAACCTATGGAGGTGCTAAAATAGGCCTTCTCTCTTTTGCCAAGTGAACAGCGGTTTGCTTGGAACTACAAAGAACAAATATGCCTCGGAACTGACCATTGGTCGGCGCCGAGGCTTTTTTTTATCGTCCTGCCACATTTGGTGCAATATCTTAACTTTTCCACATCTTCATTTTAAAAATAAAATTGCTATATTGTTAAATAATTTTCAATTAATTTTCTTTAAGTTTAAACTTAAGTTATAAGAGAACATATGTTTATTATGGGAGACAAATTGTGAAAAATACTCAAAGCAAACTGACCGAAATGGATGCCGCGCGCCTTAAATTATCAATTGAACATCATATAAAATACATTATAGGCAAACGCACTTGTGAAATTACCAAAGAAGAAGCCTTTACCGTAATTGCTTTGGCTGTGCGTGAATTTGCCATGGATAAAATGTATGAAACCATGGCGCGCTATAACAAAGTTGGGACCAAACGTGTTTATTATTTATCTATTGAATATTTAATCGGTCGTTCGCTTGAGAACAATTTGTATAACTTAGGACTTTATGAGATTTTGAAAGATATCAAAATTGACGGTTGGCCGGATATTTCCTTGCAGGATATTTTTGATGCCGAATATGATCCGGCACTCGGCAACGGCGGCTTGGGGCGTTTGGCTGCTGATTACTTGGATTCGATGGCGGCAATGGGCATACCGGGATTCGGTTACGGCATTAACTATCAATTCGGATTATTTAAGCAAAAATTTGAAAACGGTTATCAGGTAGAGCAGGCCGACAGTTGGTTACAAGAAATGTCTCCTTGGCAATTTGCACGTTATGACCGCACCGTAACCATTCCGATCGGCGGACATGTGGAAATGTATCACAAGCCGGACGGCAAGGTTGGTTATACTTGGGTTGATACACAGCGCCTATATGGTGTGCCATACGATTTTCCGATTGTCGGGTTTAACGGAAAATCGGTGAATTATCTGCGTCTATTCTCGGCCAAAACCGACGACGAACTTGATATTAATATTTTCAACAGCGGCGGTTACATGGAAGCCGTGCGTGATAAAATCCGCACCGAAACCATTTCAAAGGTTTTATATCCGTCCGATAACATTGTCTCCGGTAAAGAATTGCGCTTAACGCAACAATATTTCTTCGTTTCGTGCGCCGTGCAAGATATTATTCGCCGCTTTTTAGAAAAGAATAATGACTTTGTAAAATTACCGGACGAAGTTTGCATTCAGCTCAATGATACGCATCCGGCGTTGGCCATTGTGGAAATGATGCGCCTTTTGTTAGATGTTTACGGCCAAGAATGGGATGATTCATGGAATATTGTTACCAAAATTTTTGCTTATACCAATCACACATTGTTGCCGGAAGCATTGGAAAAATGGGATAGCCGCATTATCGGTCGAATTTTGCCGCGACATCTGCAAATTATTTACGAAATTAACCGTCGCTTTATGGAATTTGCGCGTAGTCGTTTTGGTGATGATGCCTATAAACTCGGCAAAGTTTCCATTGTTGACGGTGAAGGCGATAATCAGGTTATTCGTATGGCGAACCTGTCAATTGTCGGTTCATTCTCGGTTAACGGGGTGGCAAAATTGCACTCTGAGCTTGTAAAACATTCATTGGTACCGGAATTTTTTGAGCTGTGGCCGGAAAAGTTTACCAATGTGACAAACGGTATTACGCCGCGGCGTTGGCTGGTGCATGCCAATCACGAATTGGCCGACTTTTTGGCTCAGAAAATCGGCACGGATTGGATTACCGATTTGGATAAATTGCGGGAATTGGAAAAATATGCCGATGATAATGATTTTATTCAGGAATTTCGTCGCATTAAACGTGACAATAAAAAACGTTTGGTGCAGCATGTATATAAAACCACACGCGTGATGATAAATAAAGACAGCATGTATATTGTTCACGCCAAGCGCATTCATGAATATAAGCGCCAGTTGATGACTATTTTGCAAGTTATCGGTGAATATTTATCAATTGTGCGTGATAATAAACATCCGATTACA
>JAZNQW010000111.1:0-3945 GCA_045590435.1 Alphaproteobacteria bacterium
GCTATTTGAACTGCCTTTTTTACCTGCTTGTTGAACCTGCACCAACGGATTAAATGCACCACGCATATTTTCCATAGCATATGCCATAACCTTTTCGGTCAGTTGTTGCCGATGTGTATAGGCATAATAAGCGCCGCCAGCCAAGAAAAGTGCCAACAAAACAACAGCTCCGGCCATAATCAGCATTAATTTTTTCCACATTTTCCATTCTCCGCTTAATCTATTTTTACACGCCCGTAACGCCAAATCAGCCATGCCAACAGCAAATACATAGCTGTTTCCATGCTTTCTTCCAAAATCTCATTATCCACGCATTTCAACTCGGCTACTTGCGCACCAATAACGGCAATCACAAGCAAAGCAAAATCCCAACCGTATATTGGAGCTTTCTTAATATATTTCCATATCGGCTGCCATAATCGTGCAACCAAGGCATACGCAATAACACTAAGGCCAACGCCCCATCGAACCCAATCAGCCAAATATCCATATTTCATATTCTTCCAACGACATATTTCGTCTGGTTCTAAATACAATTTACAAAAATATGCCCGTCCGCCGTTAATTTCACGCGCCAACAACAGCAACATCACAAATGCCGCTAAAACAAACATCTTTTTTTCGTATTTGGCACATAAAGCAATAATCATTGCCGCAATCAACACAACCAGTTGAATATTTTCAACTGCCCCATCTTCCATAAACCACTCAGCCGGAGCATAAAGCATAATCGGATATATTGCCACCAACATAAACGCAATTAAAATCGTTATCGGCAAAACATGCCAATCTATACGACGCCATATATTTTTCAACACATCAAACATTTAAATCATCCTTTTACCCTATTCTTACCCAATATTTTTACAAATTGTAAGAGTTCTTTTACCTTATGTGCATAAAATTATGCCCCAAAAGGATTAACCATGAAAAAAAATATTCTTCTAATTTGGGATTTTGACGGCGTTTTAGCCGACAGCGAACATTTATGGGTGCAAAATTGGACAGATGTTTTGGCGCAAATGTGCCATATTTATTTATCACAGGAACAGCAAAAATATTACTTGGAAGGTAAATCAGATAAAACCAAAATACCTCTTTTACAAGCCGATTTTCCGCAAGCCGTTTTTGATGAAAATTTTATGCAATGCATTAAACTCTCTGAAGATCGGCTGATTGCCGAAAAATTAACCCTAACTCCACATGTAACGGATATTTTGGAAGATAACGACTTTACTCACTGCGTGGCAACCGGTGCCAATTTGGAAAAACACACTAAAAAGACATTGTTTCTTGGTTTGGATAAGTATTTTAACCCTTCTAACACCTTCACGGCTTATGACGTACCTTTGGGCAAGCCGGAGCCTGATTTATTTCTGTATGCCGCAAAAAAAATGAATTTTGAACCGCAAAATTGCATTGTAATAGAAGATTCACCGGTTGGAATTCAAGCCGGTAAGGCTGCTAAAATGCATACTATAGCTTTTGTTGGTGCCACCAACCATAACACAACCAAATATATTACCCAATGTCGCAAATTGGGGGCTGATTTTATCAGCGCTTCCATGCCGGAAATCCATAATTATATAAAAACCCGCCTTTAATTTTCTTGACAGATTAACCCCATAATGTTATATTGCCCTCGATTTTCTAATTTTTAATCTTATCATTATGGACAACAAGCAGTTAATTAAAGCGTTCACCGAACGTTTGGAGCGCATGCACGTCGATGCCGCACTCAAAGAGAAGTATCTGACGGAATACAAGCGCCTCTTAGGCATGCGAAATGATTCGCACTACAAGGTTGAACAATGTTTACCGCACATCAAGTTCGCTTGCTTCTGCCACGACACTCAGCATATCAGTTCTGAGCCGAAACTGATGAAGGTTCTTGCCTCTGGCAACAATGTAGAACTCCGCGTTTTCCCTAACCTCGGCACCACAGACAACCTGCTCGGTCGTTTGAATGACAGCAGCGTAGAAACGCCAAAGCTTAAACCTCTGACAAAAATCCGCGTTTGGCAGGAATCTGCCCCGAGTGAATTACCGAATCTGACTTTGCGTGAAATTGTAACGCAAATTCCGCACTGTCTGATTGATAAGGTAGAAGCCGTCTGTCTGCTTTCCGAAGAGGATAACATCATGCGTGATTCCTACAATGTTTTGATGAACGCTTACGAATACAGAATCTGGCTGTTTTCGAAATAATCTGAAACTGAAAGAGCCCGTGTTCCGTTAAAGAACACCGGCTCTTTGTTTTTTTAAAAACATTTTTATATCTCCGCGCTTGACAATTTGCACGATTTTTTCTACATTATTGCTTAGAAAATTATAATTATAACGAACTGAAATTATTTATTTTAAATATTTATAACATATGAAAAAAACACTTATTACATTGGCCGACGTGCGACAGGCCTTGGTCGATAGCATTAGCGGCCCCGCTCAACAAAAAACACCGACACTGTCTGATGAACAACTGTTAAAAACAGATTTAGTTAATGATTTCAAGATGGACAGTTTAGAACTTGTTGAGTTAACCATGCACCTTGAACACGATCTGAGAATTACCATTTCAGATGAGATGTTCAGCGCTTTCAAAACCACCACAGTTGCCCATCTGATAGATTGTTGCAACAGATATGCTACAGAAAACATGTAAAATTTGAAAATTCAAATCCGCTGAGGCTAATAACCTTAAGCGGATTTTTTATTTGACTCCGAAAGATTTTTAATTTAATTTACTCCTTAGAAAATCTATAATTGTAACAGTAATTTATTCATTAAATTTAATATTATTACTATGAGTGAAAAAGAAAAAATTCTGAAAGAGTTAAACAATGCTTTTCCAAAGCTTGAAATTTCGCCGTTTTCTACCAAACAACGTATTGACAGAACTCTGATTGTTGTCCAAGGCTTTTCTGAAGCCGGAGATATTGATGACTGGTCAATTAATATCGTATACCCAATTTGGTGGAAAATGATTGAAATCTTGGAACGACACGAAGGCGGAATGCGTGATTTTCGACTGCTGTTCATTAGAAATAACCAGTTTATGTTACATTCACCTGATGTTGGACTTGGCAACATATTCAAAGAATTTTCCAAACCTCTTATGAAAGATGTATATGGTGATTATGAGCGCCAACATTACATCGGAAACTGTCAAAACATCAATGATGTAATAGAATATTTAACATCAACGCAAATTTGGTTCTAATAAATCAACATCGCCTAACAGAAAATTTCTATCAAAAAAAACCTCGCCGCAACAGCCGCGAGGTTTTTTATTACAACAACGCAAAAACCCCACCGAGAGGTGAGGTTTTTTTTCAATAAAAATAAAACAATAAACAAGGAGTAGTAATCAGAAGAACCGGCAGCGACCGACTCTCCCGTGTCTTAAGACAAAGTACCATAGGCGCTAAGAGGTTTAACGTCCGAGTTCGGAATGGGATCGGGTGGGACACTCTTGCAATTACCACCGGTTCATCAGATTACTACGCGAAGCGTAAAGTATGCTAGTAAAATATTTATATTGTAAGTAATCAAGCCAATCAGACAATTAGTATCAGTTAGCTAAACACATTGCTATGCTTACACACCTGACCTATCAACGTTGTAGTCTACAACGGTCTTAATGGAGATACCTAGTTTCAAGGTGGGTTTCCCGCTTAGATGCATTCAGCGGTTATCCCGTCCATACTTAGCCACCCAGCGTTGCTCTTGGCAGAACAACTGGTACACCAGAGGTATGTTCATCCCGGTCCTCTCGTACTAAGGACAAATCCTTTCAAGTATCTAACACCCACGGCAGATAGGGACCGAACTGTCTCACGACGTTCTAAACCCAGCTCGCGTACCACTTTAATCGGCGAACAGCCGAACCCTTGGGACCTTCTCCAGCCCCAGGATGTGATGAGCCGACATCGAGGTGCCAAACTC
>JAZNQW010000112.1:0-10008 GCA_045590435.1 Alphaproteobacteria bacterium
TGCTGACGAGAGCTGTGTGGTGTATTGCAATCGAATGGCAAATTTGGTTTTGGATTGCGATGATTCTGCTTTGTTCCGCGTAACAACAGAAGATGAAGTGTATCATTTTGTGTGGATGAATCCGCAACTGGCTTTTTCGGAAGCGCCGGAATATTGTCCGATTTTCCGCGAAGAAAATGTTGATGCCGTATGCGATATTAAAAAGATTGAGCGCGTGGCGGTTGATGACATTTTTTGCCATAACGGCGAGGCTTATTATCTGTCGCAAAACAATCGTGGCACCTTGAGTATTCGACGTGTCAATTTTTACAGTTCGCAAGAAATTGTGGAAAAGATTGCGTGGTATGATGATGATCCCGAGCTTGTGACGGAGGTTTATCTGGTTAAGCTGTATGATTTGCGCGGCGGCAAGAAGTTTGTGATGTATACTTGGCAAGTGCATCGTGAGCATTCGGTGGAGTATATGCCTGTTTTCGATGGCGAAGATAAGTTGTTTGACGGACTTATTCATGCACTGACCGAAAAGGAGCGTATGCCGGTTGGAAGTGTGTTATGTCATCAACACAAGTCGTATGTTTTGTTGCAAGATGTTGACAAGAAGTTGTATCTCAGCACTTCAGGTGCTAAGTTTAACTTGCTGACGCAGGCACAAAGAGAGCTTGGGGATAAAGAGGAGGAATCGTCAACTAAAACAGTGAAGGTTGTGCGGATGATTCCGATGCAACAACATTAAAACGAGTAAAAAAAAGAGATATCTGTTTGACAGATATCTCTTTTCATATATAAATGAAACTATATATTATTTCTTAGAAGAAGTCGTTTTCTTCGAAGAAGTTGACTTCGAAACAGAGCTGCCAGATGTTTTGGTTGAGCAGCTTTTTGTTGATGTAGAACTCTTTTTAGATGAACCACATTTGCAAGAACCATACAATTGGTTGATTGCTTGATTCCAGAAATATTCATCTTTTCCGTTCGGGCAGCCGGCATTTTGCCAGTTGTAGTAAGCTGCTAAACGAATGTTTTCCTCATTATACTTGTTAGTAGTCATTTTTCACTCCAATAATATAATAAATTATGTTAAATTACGTTCTTCAGTATAATCATTTTTTATTTGTCGTCAAGTCATTAAAATGAAAAAAAATATTTTTTTTATAAGTTGAAAAATGTTTTATACATTTTGCATTTATTTTTAGGTCATTTATATGAAAATGAAGATTTAAATTACTTGCATTTTTGTGTGAATCAGATATAGATATAAAGAATAAGTTTTTATACAATGAATTGATATTATTTTGCAACTAATGTATATAGGAGTTTATTATGGATAATCTGTTAGCAAAAGAAGAAATGGATGCTATTATCGAAGGAAATCACGGTAATGTTTTTGCCGTGTTGGGAATCCATCGTGATAAGGGGTCTAAAAAAGTTTTTATTCGTGCGTTTAATCCGTTTGCCACCACAATGGAAGTGATTGATGAAAACAATCAGAGCATGGGGCAAATGACAAAGTTAGATGAGCGTGGTTTCTTTCAAATTAATTTTGAATTGACGACAGATTTTAAGTATAAATTTCGTGTTGTGAATGACGCTGGGCATACGTATATTGAACAGGACGCTTATCGTTTTCCTTCAATCATCGGAGATATTGATGAATATTTATTTGCGCAAGGGAATCATCGTGAAATATATAAAAAACTTGGTGCGCACGTTATGGAAGTTGACGGCGTTAAGGGAGTCGGTTTTGCCGTTTGGGCGCCGAATGCCAAACGTGTTTCCGTGGTGGGAAGTTTCAATAACTGGGATGGTCGAATCAATGTAATGCGCAAACATATCAGTTGCGGAATTTGGGATATTTTTGTGCCGGATTTGGTAGAAGGCGAATATTATAAATATGAAATTAAAACACAAGAAGATTATATTTTATCTAAAGCCGATCCGCTTGCTACTTTTTCAGAAGTTCGTCCGAAAACGGCATCTATTGTTTTTGATATTAATCATTATCAATGGCAAGATGAAGGTTGGATGCATTATCGCGAAACGTCGAATACGTATGATAAACCAATGTCAATTTATGAAGTGCATTTAGGTTCATGGCGCCGCAAAGGACCGGACGGTTCCGAGTTTTTGACGTATCGCGAATTTGCCGACAGATTGGTGCCGTATGTGAGCAATATGGGCTTTACGCATGTGGAATTTTTGCCGCTGTGTGAACATCCGTTTGATGCTTCTTGGGGATATCAGATTACCGGTTTGTTTGCGCCGACTTCGCGTTTTGGGAATCCGGACGATTTCAGATATATGATTGATAAATTTCACCAGGCGGGAATCAGTGTGATTATGGATTGGGTACCGGCGCACTTTCCGAAAGACGGACACGGTTTGGTGGAATTTGACGGTACGTGTTTGTATGAACATGCCGATCCGCGCAAAGGTGAACATAAGGACTGGGGTACAAAAATTTATAATTACGGCCGCACGGAAGTATGTAATTTACTTTGCGCCAGTGCTTTATATTGGCTTAAAGAATTTCATATTGACGGCTTGCGGGTTGATGCCGTAGCTTCAATGTTATATTTGGATTATTCACGCAAGAACGGTGAATGGATTCCGAATGTTTACGGCGGTAATGAAAATTTGGAAGCCATTGCCTTTATTCGCAAAATGAATGAAATGGTTTATACGCAAACGCAAGGGGCAATAACTTGCGCTGAAGAATCGACGGCATGGCCAATGGTTTCTCGTCCGGTTTCTGCCGGCGGTTTGGGCTTCGGCTATAAATGGAATATGGGCTGGATGAATGATACATTAAAATATATCAGCCATGAACCGATACACCGTAAATATCATCACGGGCTTTTGACGTTCGGTTTGCTTTATGCTTTTAACGAGAATTTTATTTTGCCGATATCGCATGATGAAGTGGTGCACGGTAAAGGTTCTATGCTTTCCAAAATGCCGGGAGACGAATGGCAAAAATTTGCTACGTTGCGTGCGTATTACGGTTTTATGTGGACACATCCGGGCAAAAAATTGCTGTTTATGGGGTGTGAATTCGGTCAAGATTGGGAATGGAACAGTAACGAAAGTTTGCGTTGGCATTTGCTTGACTATCCAATGTATAAAGGTATGCAAAATTGCGTGCGCGATTTAAATTTAATGTATAAAGGTAACTCACCGTTATATGAAGAAGATTTTGACTCGCGCGGTTTTGAATGGATTGATTATGCGGCCAGTGATGATAGTGTGGTTTCATATATTCGTCGCGGTCATAATCCGGATGATTTCTTGGTTGTGGTTTGCAACTTCACACCGGTGGTGCGTCACAATTATCGTGTCGGTGTGCCGGAAGCCTGCGCATATCAGGAAATTTTCAACAGTGATGATAAAAATTATTGGGGCGGCGGTGTGCGTAATGAGGGCGCACAGCAAGCGCAAAATTATGGCGTTACGGGGCGTCCGTATTCCATTGAGTTGATTTTACCGCCGTTATCAACGATTGTATTAAAACCTCTCAGATAGTAAGGATGTGAAAAATGGATAAACTGGAAGTTACAAACGGACGGGCTTATCCTTTGGGGGCCACTTATGATGGTGACGGCGTTAATTTTGCTTTGTTTTCGGCGCATGCCGAGAAAGTGGAATTGTGCTTGTTTGATGCCACCGGAACCAAAGAACAGCAGCGCATCACCATTACGGAAAATGATAATAACATTTGGCATGTGTATGTTAAAAATTTAGCACCGGAGCAAGTTTACGGTTATCGTGTTTACGGTCCGTATTTACCTGAAGAGGGTAAGCGTTTTAATCCAAATAAGTTGCTTTTGGATCCTTATGCCAAAAAGTTGATAGGCAAATTGATTTGGCATAAGGCATTGTTCGGGTATGATACGGACAGTCCGCAAAAAGATTTGTCATTCAGCACGCTTGACAGTGCTCCTTATATGCCGAAAGCAGTGGTGGTGGCAGATGATTTTGATTGGGAAGATGATAAACATCCGCAAATTCCTTTTGAAGATTCTATTATATATGAAGCGCATGTGCGCGGCTACACCATGTTGCATCCGCAAATAGAAAATTGTCATCGCGGTAAATTTTTGGGCTTATGCGAAAAACCGGTTTTAGATTATCTGAACGATTTGGGTATTACGGCAATTGAATTGTTACCGGTATTTGCGTTTTTCGGTAATAAAGACGGCATGTATATTGATAATTATTGGGGCTATGAAACGTTGTCGTTTTTTGCGCCGGAAAACAAATACATGACCTCTCCGGATATTAATGAATTTAAGCAGATGGTTAAAGCGCTACACGCCAACCAAAAAGAAGTGATCTTGGATGTGGTCTATAATCACACGATTGAGGGGAACCAACTTGGTCCGACATTATGTTATCGCGGTATTGATAATGAAAGCTATTATACCTTGGGCGAAAATAAACGTTTTTATTTTGACACCACCGGTTGCGGCGCATCATTTAATTTGCAGAATCCATATGTGTTGACTTTGGTGATGGACTCATTACGCTATTGGGTAAAAGAGATGCACGTTGACGGTTTCCGGTTGGATTTAGCGACAAGTTTGAGTCGTTATAAAGGCAAATGGACACAGGATAGCGGCTTTTTGTTGGCGGCGCGTCAGGATGAAACGTTGCGACAGGTAAAGATGATTGCCGAACCGTGGGATGCTACTTTAGACGGATATCGTATCGGTGCTTTTCCGCCGTCGTGGGCAGAGTGGAATGATCGTTATCGGGATGTGGTACGCCGTTTTTGGCGCGGCGATATTAAACAAGTGGGAGAACTAGCCAGTCGCTTGGCCGGTTCCAGTGATATTTTCGGCTACAGTCAACGCGATATATGGAGCAGTATTAATTTTGTGACTTCACATGACGGTTTCAGTATGCGTGATTTGGCAAGCTATAATCATAAACATAATCAAGATAACGGTGAAGAAAATCGTGACGGTAATGATGCTAATTGGAGCTATAATTCCGGCGTTGAAGGTTTAACCGATAATGTGGATGTTTTGAGGAACAGACGGCGAAGAATTCGAGCCATGTTGACAACGTTGCTTATGTCTTTCGGTACACCGATGTTAGAAGCCGGTGATGAGTTTGGAAATACTCAATTCGGTAATAATAATCCGTATTGTCAAGACAATGTATTAACATGGTTGGTGTGGGATGCAATAGATAATAAAGAGCAAGAACTGTTGGATTATGTTAAAAAGCTGATTGCTTTGCGTAAGCAAATGCCTATTTTCAAAAGACGCAAATTTTTCTCCGGTGAGTTGATTGAAAAATATGCGCGCCACGGTATTAAAGATATTATGTGGTTTACCAGTGAGGGAAAAGAGTATACCAATCAGGATTGGTATATGGAAAATAGGCGCAGTTTGGCCAGTTTTGTGTTCGGGGAAGATGTGTCATATATGTGTATTTTAAATGCCGATACTCAAGATAAAAAATGGAAATTGCCGTCATTTTTGAAAAATGCGGTAGTGCGTATTATTTTGAACAGCGCCAGTCAGGAAAGCGAAGGGAACGCGGATGTTCATAAAATTGAGGTGGCGGCGTGGTCGGTAGTGATATTGGAAATTAAAAAAGCGGAGTAAAAAGTGACAGACTGTTTTTCTGAATTATGTAATCGGTTGGGTTTGGCGCAAAAGTTTTATGATGCGGCACAAAATCATAAGGAATATGTTGTTAAAGACGAAGTTCTTTTGAATATGATGAATTATCTTGGTTTTAAAATCAAAGATAAAAACGACAGTTCGGTACTGATGGAAAAAATTGAAAATAAACGCTGGCAATATGCGATGGAGGCAATTTATGTTTGTCGCCAGAATCATCAGATTATTGATGTGGTTGTTTCAGAAGCAGAAGCCGAAAATTTGCAACTAACGGTGCAATGTGACAATCAAGAAATTGAGGTGGAATATATTCAGACCGTGGTTGCAGAAAAAAGTGTCGGTAAAACTTTGTATCAGAAGCTGGATATAGAAATTGTAACGCCGTTAGCACCGCAATATTATCGGGTGCAAATCAGCGGCGGAAAGTCGATGTATCAAACCATTTTAGCCGTTGCACCAGAAAAATGTTATATATCTGATTTTATATCGCAACAAAAGTTGTGGGGGTTTGCTATTCAACTCTATTCTTTAAGCAGTGCGCGTAACTGGGGAATCGGCGATTTTACGGATTTAGCAAATTTTGTTGAAGTCTGCCGAAAATATGGGGCAGATGTGATAGGAGTTAATCCGCTGAATGTGTTGTTTCACGATTTTCCGGAAAATGCCAGTCCGTATTCTTCAATCAGTCGGTTGTTTTTGAATCCGATATATATTGATGTGGAAAAAGTGAATGGTTATCAACCAGCAATGTTACAAGGTAAAGAGCAACAGTTGCAAAATCTGCGGCAGAGTGAAGATATTGATTATACAGGGGTCTATCAATTAAAAACAGATGTGTTACGGCAAATTTTTACATGGTTTCAAAATCATCAAAACACAAAAGAATATAGTCGGTTTCGTGCGTTCTGTGCGCAGCAGGGAAATGATTTGGAAAACTTGGCGGTTTATCAGACTATTTATTCAACCTATTGTCATAAGGTCTACGGCGGTTGGCGCGGATGGCCTCAGGAGTTGCAGAATCCGAATAACAAAGCCGTGCGCGATTTTGCAGTTGCTCATCAAAATGAAGTTTTATTTTTTAAATATTTGCAGTTTGTGGCCTTTGAACAATTAGCGGCCGTTGAGGCTGAAATTGAAAGATGCGGACTAAAAATCGGTTTGTATCGTGATTTGCCGGTCGGGCTGTGTAAAGACAGTATGGAATTGTGGGCAGGGGATGATTTGTTCATTAAAAGTTGTGGAGCAGGTGCCCCACCGGATGTCTTCTTTCCCAAAGGGCAGAAGTGGTGTTTAGGTGCGTTTAATCCTTATATATTAAAAGCGCACGCATATAGGCCGTTTATTAAGATTCTGCGTGCGGCAATGCGGGGTGCAGGTGCATTGCGGATTGATCATGTGATGAGTTTGATGCGTTTATATGTGATTCCTGATGACGCCGAAGACGGCACTTACGTTTACTATAACTTTGATGATATGCTGGGTTTGGTGGTGCTGGAAAGCTATTTGAATAAGTGCATGGTAATTGGTGAAAGTATTGGCAACGTGCCGGACGGATTTGTTGAAAAGATACACGAACGGGGTATTTATTCACTGAGTGTTTTGTGGGCAGAACGTTGGAATGGTAACGGACCATTTAAGTCTCCGGCAGAATATGCACCGCAAGCGTTTTGTTCAGTTGGCACGCATGATATGGCACCACTTAAAATGCGCTGGTTCGGTTATGATATTGAAACCATGTATCAGCTGAAAATGATTAATGAAACCGAGCGCAGTAATATGTATAAAGATCGAGAAATTGAGCGCTATCAATTGTTACAGGCGTTGGATTACGCCGGTGTTTGGCCACAGTATGCACCGCGACAAGGCGATTGTTTGTTCGGTGAGGGATATCCGAATGGTATTATGGAAGCTGTGGAAGGATTTGTTTCAAGCAGTTGTTGTGATGTGTTCTTAGCTCAACCGGAAGATATATTCGGGGTAACGAAGTTACAGAATTTGCCGGGGACGGATCGCGATAAACATCCGAATTGGCGTCGCAAGTTGCCGGTAAAGTTGGAAGATTACGAGCATAATGAGGCGTTTGAGCGAGCCATGCGTGCAATTAGACGTTAAAAATAAATTTGGGATAATTTATGCGCTATGTTTTGGTTGCCTAAAATTGGTGCTTCTTTTCTTGTCTGAAAACGACAAAACGCAAAAATACATTTTTTACTCTGTTTTTCTGTGCTTTTTTGGCGCCTGAATTTCCGTTTGCCGCTCTGGGATCAGGTAAGCGAATCTGCGTTTAAAAAAGCAAGTGTTATAGTAAGCTGACTAAGCGCGTTACCATCTTTTTTATCATTTCAATACGCTCGTTAAATGAGCTGAGTTCGCGGTCCACAAACAGTTTCTGATCCGGTCTGATTTTTAAGGTGCCGAACGAGTGTGTTACCAGATCTATCAATTTATCGGCAGCGGCAAAATTGTTGTTGTGGAAAGCCAATAAAATACCTTTACTGCCGGCTTCTATTTTAGCTACGTTTGCTTGGTAACAAAGTTGTTTAATTTCAATGGTTTGTAATAAATTCTCAACTTCCGGCGGAATGGTGCCGAAGCGATCAATCAATTCTTCACGCATATCAGCCAATTCTTCGGTATTTTTCAAAGCTCCGATACGACGGTATAGGCCCAAACGCACGCCTAAATCGCGTACATAGTTTTCCGGAATCATCAGAGGCACACCGGTAATAATTTGAGGAGCCCAATCACTGTCACCGGAATTTTTTTCAGCCATTTGACCGGCGCGTTGGCGCGCAATTTCTTCTTCCAACAAATGCTGATATAATGCCATGCCGACGTCTTTAATGTGACCGGATTGTTCGGTACCGAGTACATTGCCGGAGCCGCGAATATCCATGTCGTGGCTGGCTAGAGAAAAGCCGGCACCCAACGTATCAAGCGCTTGTAGAATACTGAGGCGTTTTTCGGCTATGGCATTGAGTTTTTTCTTTGGTGGCACTGTGAAGTAGCAATAGCCACGGACTTTTGAACGACCGATACGCCCACGTAGCTGATATAATTGAGCTAATCCGAACATGTCGGCACGATAAATAATCATGGTGTTGACTTTAGGCATGTCAATGCCCGATTCAATAATGGTGGTTGACAGTAAAATATCGTATTTACCGTCGGCAAAATCGCCGATAATATCTTCCAGTTGCTTGGCCGGCATTTGGCCATGTGCCACAGCAATTTTAATGTCAGGTACCAAATTTTGCAAAATTTTTTCCATCTCCGGTATATCGGATACGCGCGGGCACACGAAAAAGCTTTGACCACCGCGGAATTTTTCACGGTAAATTGCTTCTTTAATCATGACGCGATCAAACGGCATAACAAATGTGCGTGCGGCCAAGCGGTCAACCGGCGGGGTGGCAATAATGCTGAGTTGTTTTACGCCGGTAAGAGATAATTCCAGAGTGCGCGGAATAGGGGTGGCACTTAAGGTTAGTACATGCACGTCAGATTTCAACGCTTTGAGTTTTTCTTTATGGGCAACGCCAAAGTGTTGTTCTTCATCAACAATCAGTAAACCTAAATTGGCAAATTGCACATCTTTGGAAAGCAGAGCGTGGGTGCCGATTACAATATCAACCGAACCGTCAGTTAATCCTTCTTTGGTTTGGCGGATTTCTTTGGCTGAAGAAAGTCTTGAGAGCATGCGTACTTTTAGCGGAAATCCGGCCATACGTTCGATAAAATTCAAATAATGTTGGCGTGCCAAAAGGGTGGTTGGCACAATTAAGGCTACTTGGGCGCCGTTCATAGCCACGGCAAAAGCCGCGCGTAAAGCAACTTCGGTCTTTCCAAATCCAACGTCGCCGCAAACTAAGCGATCCATCGGTTCACCGGCGCTTAAATCTTGCAAAACGTCACTGATGGCGTGCAATTGGTCATCTGTTTCCGAAAATGGAAAGCGGGCGCAAAATTCGTCGTATAAACCGCCTTGCAATACAAAGCTTTCAGCGGATTTTAAATGGCGTTCGGCGGCAGTTTTTATCAGTTTTTCGGCGATATCTTTGATCTTTTCTTTAACCTTGGCTTTTTTTGCCTGCCATGCTACGCCGCCTAATGTATCAAGTTGAGCGTTTTCATCATCAGAGCCGTAGCGCGAAATAACGTCAATGTTTTCTACCGGCACGAACAATTTGTCGTCATGAGCGTAGAGAAGTTTAAGGCAATCGTGCGGTGCTCCGCCGGCAACAATATTTTCAAGCCCCAGAAAGCGGCCGATACCATGTTCGATATGTACCACCAGTTCTCCGACAGAAAGTGCGGAAACATCAGCAATAAAGTCTTTTGACGTGACTTTACGTGTCTTACGGTGTTGGCGTTCGCC
>JAZNQW010000113.1:0-3709 GCA_045590435.1 Alphaproteobacteria bacterium
TAACTAAATTAAATAGTCCGCTGGGACAATTAAGCGATAAATTCAACATTATCGATACATTGGTTCAACGAATGGAATTATGCCTTAGTATGCATAATACTCTTAAGATTTTGGTGCAAAATCGAAAACTGAACATATTGCCTGTTATCATAACACAATTCATCACGCTTTATCAGCAAAAACATAATATTGCCGAAGTTGAAGTGCGTACGGTTATTCCGCTTAGCGTTGCGCAAGATAAATTATTAAAAGAAAAACTGTCGTCTATTCTGAATAAAAATATTCTGATTAACTATGTAATTGATGCCAACATTATCGGTGGATTAGTTATTCGCTCAGGCACCAATTTTATTGATAATTCCATTCAACACAAATTGAACGCGTTGGATCAACTAATGAAAGGAATCAAATAAATGTCTGTTAAAGCAGATGAAATATCTTCAATTTTAAAGGAAAAAATTGCTGATTTTGACTTATCAACCGATATGGCCGAAGTTGGTAAAGTGCTGTCCGTGGGTGACGGTATTGCCCGTGTTTTCGGTCTCGATAAAGTTCAACTTAATGAAATGGTTGAATTTTCAAACGGCACTAAGGGTATGGCTCTGAATTTGGAAGAAGACAGCGTCAGTGTGGTGCTGTTCGGCTCGGATGAGGGTATTAAAGAAGGTGATATTGTTAAACGCACCGGTCAAATAGTCAGTGTTCCTGTCGGTAAGGGGTTGCTCGGCCGCGTCGTTGATGCTTTGGGTAATCCGATTGATGGTCTGGGCGCCATTAAGGCTGAAAAACAAAGTTATGCCGAAAAGAAGGCTCCGGGCATTATTCCAAGACGCAGTGTGCATGAACCGGTGCAGACCGGATTGAAGATTATTGATTCATTAATTCCGATCGGGCGCGGTCAGCGCGAATTGATTATCGGTGACCGGCAAACAGGTAAAACATCAATTATCATTGATACCATTATCAACCAAAAGCGTACAAACGATGCCGCTAAAAATGACAATGAAAAACTGTTTTGTATTTATGTTGCCATAGGGCAAAAGCGTTCATCTGTTGCACAAGTGGTTAAAACACTACGCGATTACGGTGCGATGGATTATACAATTGTGGTGGCCGCCACAGCTTCCGAAGCGGCTCCTTTACAATTTTTGGCTCCTTATGCCGGCACGGCTATGGGCGAATATTTCCGTGATAACGGTATGCACGCCGTCATCTTTTATGATGACCTGTCCAAGCAAGCCGTAGCTTATCGTCAAATGTCTCTTTTAATTCGCCGTCCACCTGGACGTGAGGCTTATCCGGGCGACGTGTTCTATTTACACTCACGCTTGTTGGAGCGTGCTGCGAAGATGAATGAGAAAAACGGTTCCGGTTCGCTAACTGCCATGCCGGTTATTGAAACACAAGCCGGTGACGTTTCGGCTTATATTCCGACTAACGTTATCTCCATTACCGACGGACAAATTTTCTTGGAAACAGCCCTATTCTATCAAGGTATTCGACCGGCAGTCAATGTCGGTATATCCGTATCACGCGTGGGATCGGCAGCACAGATCAAAGCCATGAAACAAGTTTCCGGTTCCATGAAACTGGACTTGGCGCAATATCGTGAAATGGCGGCATTTGCTCAATTCTCGGCCGATTTGGATAAATCAACGCGTCAGTTGTTGGATAAAGGTTCCAAATTAACCGAGCTTTTGAAGCAACCGGTACATCAGCCGATGGCAACCGAAGAAGAAGTAGTTTCCATTTTCTCCGGCGTGCACGGCTTTTTGACCAGATTAAGCGTTGCTGAAGTCAAAGATTTTGAACAAGCTGGTTTAGCACAATTACGCGCCAGTCATCCGGAATATTTGGCTGAAATTCGTGAAAAACGCGTCATTTCGCCGGAATTAGATACGAAGTTACGCGCTTTCTATGAAAAATTTGTGGAATATTATCTTAAAAACAAAGAAAAGGCAGCATAAATGGCCGGATTAAAAGAACTCAGAACCCGCATAGAAGCCATTAAATCGACGCAAAAAATTACGTCGGCCATGAAAATGGTGGCGGCGTCGCGTTTGCGTCGTGTGCAGATTTTGGTGGATAAAAATCAGGGATATACCGAGAATTTGCGACGTTCAGCACTGCGCGTTAAAACCGAAATCGAGGCTGAGGAAAAGGCCAAAAATATTCGTTATGCACGGCCGGTTTTACTAATGGAAAAGAAGAATCCGCAAAAATATTTGCTTTGTGTCTTGTCTTCGGACCGCGGTCTTTGCGGCGCCTACAACAGCAATGTGGCTAAGTGTGCGGCCGCACGCATTCAAGAATTATTAAAGGCCGGTAAAAGCGTAAACGTTCGTTGCTATGGCAAAAAGGCTTATGATATTTTGCGCCGACGTTTCGGACAGAGCGGTGTAGCCATTGAACGGGTTGAAATAAATTTCCATGACGTGACTTATGCCAAAGCCGGCAATAAATTGGCCAACCGCATATTAAAAGACTTTGTCGGCAAACAATTTGATGTTTGCGAATTCGTATATGCTCGGTTTGTTTCCGCCATCAGCCGCAATTTTGTGTGCGAACAGGTTTGTCCGTTGAATTTAAATACAGCTCAGTTGGGTGCTGAAGAGATTAGTCAGCTTAATCGTGCCGGAAATGCTTTTTACGATTACTTGCCGGATAAATTGACGCTTTTAACCAATATTCTGCCGATTTTATTTTACGATAATTTATTCAAGGTTATTGTTAATTCGGCGGCTTCCGAGCATGGTGCACGCATGAGTTCAATGGACAGCGCCACTCGTAACGCCAAAAAGATGATTAGTGAGCTTACTTTAAAATATAACAGTTTACGACAATCGGCCATCACAACGGAATTAATTGAAATTATTGCCGGTGCCGAAGCCATTTAAAAAAGAACAGGAGAAATTATGACAGCAAAAAATACTAAAAACGCACAAAAAATAGGACACATTCATCAAGTTCTGGGTGCTGTTGTTGATGTTAAATTTGCAGATGAGAACGAACTGCCGGATATTTTGACCGCACTTGAGTGCAATAATAATGGTCGCCGCTTGGTTCTGGAAGTTGAACAGCATTTGGGCGACTGCGTGGTACGTTGTATAGCGCTTGACTCCACAGACGGCTTGGTGCGCGGCTTAGAAGTTATTAACACCGAAGAACCGATTAAAGTTCCGGTCGGTCCTGAACTTTTGGGACGCATTATCAATGTGTTAGGTGAACCGGTTGATGAACGTGGTGAAGTTAAAAGCACTTTATATGCGCCAATTCACCGCGAAGCACCTGCGTTTGTTGATCAATCAACAAAAGAAGAAATCTTGGTTACCGGCATTAAAGTTATTGACCTATTGGAACCTTATTCAAAAGGCGGTAAAATCGGTTTGTTCGGCGGCGCCGGCGTGGGTAAAACAGTGCTGATTATGGAGCTGATTAATAACATTGCCAAAGGTCACGGTGGCTATTCGGTATTTACCGGTGTTGGTGAGCGCACGCGTGAAGGTAATGATTTGTATCATGAAATGATAGAATCCGGCGTTATTGATTTGGAGGGCGATAAGTCTAAAACCGTTTTGGTTTACGGTCAAATGAACGAACCGCCGGGAGCTCGTGCTCGCGTAGCCTTGACCGGTCTGACCGAAGCCGAGTATTTCCGTGATCAAGAACATCAGGACGTGTTATTATTTATTGATAACATTTTCCGTTT
>JAZNQW010000114.1:0-8540 GCA_045590435.1 Alphaproteobacteria bacterium
GGTCCGAATCCAGTCACTCCGACCAAACACAAAAAAGCCTGCCTTTGTGGCGGGCTTTTTTTGTGTTTAAATCGGGTGGCGGATGAGGACCAGCGGGAAGCTGGTGTGACCACAAGCGAGAGGCGCATATTGGTGCGCCGGTGAGCGAAGCGAATGAGCGCAGGGGCGGCAATGCCAATCCAGTCACTCCGACCAGATTTAACAAGTCGTCAGAAATGGCGACTTGTTCTTTTATTTTCAATAATTTGATGCAGTCCATATAATATGTTTTAAAAATAGCCTGTCCCCATAATTTATACGGACCGTTAATGATGATAATGTAATAAAATCAATAACTTAGCAAAGTTACTCCCTATAAAAATCCCTGTCTGTATGTTTATTAGCCTTTTGCATATTTTTTCACCTTGGTATGGTTTATCATGGCTCATCTATAAAAGTAATGGCAAAAGGTAAAAGTTATAAAAAGTAATAATTATTAATTTGACCTGTTATTAGTAAAGTTTAAGCACGTAAAATTCGCCTCTTGGCTCCAACCAATCATACAAGTTTTCTCCTGTCATTACCATACCATAAAGTTTATCAGTATTTTTTTCCGGTTCAACATAATAGTCAGGCCGACTGTGCGGCTTTAGATAAACTGAGCGTATGTTATGTTTTTTTATCAATTTTTTAAGTTCATTCTCGTCAGTTGTAAACCACATCAAATGATTATCGGTAATACCTTCAACGTTTGTATGATACGGACCACCAACAGCATCAATGTTTTGATTAAAAACAACTTCAGGTACATCTAAAACGTCAATCAGGGCATTTCCTTTCAAAGATGGTATTTTCAATTGTTTAGGTGACATATAAAAGGCAATTAATAATAGCATCGGCGCCACCAAATAAACAAAAGTAAGCCACTTATATCTGATGCTGCTCTGTGCCCTATATAGTAATTTGAATAGCATAAGACCACACAAAAATAAAAACAACATCACCAAATAAGCATAAAATCGCCAAAAGATAATTGTTGTTACAAAGCAAATGAGTGTTAAAATTCCTAAATTCGTTAAATGTTTTTGTCGCCCGCATAAAAACAGTAGCCATATGAATGTTAAAAAGGTTAGAATAATACTTGGCGTTTCATAGCTTAAAAGCGGCAAATGCTGAATTTCGCCAGTATATTTAAGACAATATTCCCATGTATCGGGCGCAAAAAGTGGTTGAAACCATATATCAATTCCAAAAAATAAGAACATTATCACAACCGTTAAAATTGACACACAAGCAAGTCCAAATACTTTTTTTATTTTGTGTTGCAAGTTTAGCAAAGTAAGACAATAAAAGCTCGCAAGCATCAAACCGGTCAGTATTACATGAATTACCGATAAACGTTGTGTATCAAAAATATGCCAACCTCCAAGTGGTGGATTAATGGCCCATGCCACTATAACACTAGCAAACACACCAAATGCATAATAGAGAGCTTCTTTAATTGAATGTGCATAAAAAATCCAATTAAAAAGCACAACAAAAAGAATCATGGTAATAAGCCAAAAACCTTCTACGGCTGACGAAGCCCATATGCCGCACCCTCCGGCTATGCCGGCCAAGAACAGTAATTTAAAATTCTGTTGTAGGAATACGCGTATAATTATCGCTACATTCACACAAAATATGAAGCACATCAACGAATGATGATCCGGTCGCACTGCATCAAAAACATCATTGAGTTTAACTGCATAAAATAGCAGTGCAACAATAACGGTTAGTAAAGTTGAGGCTTTCTTTTCAAAATCCGCTAAATATGGTTTTATGCCCCAAATAATCACTACCATGGACAATGCCATAAACAGTGGCGAAAACATTAACCCACCATAAAAAACGGCTTCCTTATTTGGTAAAAACAGTAAAAAAGGTAATGCCAGAAAAAACCATATAATATCGCAAATACGCGTCCAATGTAAAACAAAGCCTTGCGTTGGGTTATAATACGGAAAAATTTTTTCCGACCATTGAAAATCGTTTAACCAGTCAGTTATGCGTAGAGCTCGCGTATATCCGTCAGTGTCAATGTAAAAAACATCATGTGCTAAATAAAAAAATACACCAAAACTGCAAAGCGAGGCACCGAGTGATAGCAAAAAAGTCAAAAAAAGGTAGTGCTTTTCAAAATAATGCAAAAAATTTTGCGCATATTTTTTCGGTTTTTCGGTTGCCATTTTTATTACTCCGATGATATATGAGAATATATGACATAAATCAGATTGCGATGCAATAAAATTATCCGATTATTAAAATACTTATTTTTTTACATCCTAAAAGAGGCTCACGCATGAAACACGCGGGTATTCTTTTGTGTTTATGTCATGACGGATTGAACCGGCGGGAAGCTGGTTCGACAAGAAGGATAAGACATATGGAGTGTGTAGGTGCCGTTAGGCATATCCGGCGTAGTGGCGAAGTGCAACGTAGCCAATCCAGTCAGCTTGATCAACTATATAGCATAATAGGTGCATACCTACTATGCTATTTTATCCTGAAAATTTTATTTGATATTTTGTAACAATGTTTGTAAATTTATTGCATAAGCTAAAATCGGCAAAGGACTTTTTATGAGAAAATTTGTTTTATTATCTATTGCTATTGTCACTTATTTTATAAGTTCGGGTTATGCATCATCTGTTGATGAATTATTTAGTTCAGGCGAAAGTTGTCCGTTATCGGATGTTTTGGAAGAAAAGAAACAAATAAGATATGAAGTATATTCACCGGTTGGGGATGCAACAATTAAGCAAATCAAGCAAGCCCCGCGCCTTGATACATTTGATAATAAGACAATAGCTGTTGTCGGCGGTAGTTTTATGGCAAGTGTAACGCATCCTGAAATCAAAAGACTTATATTAGAAAATTATCCGAATGCAAAAGTGATATTGTTAAACGAAATCGGTTCAGCGGGACCATATCCGGCACCGGGTGTCAAAAGGGCACAAAAAGATGAATTTGAGCGAAAACTCAAAGAAATGAGAGTTGATGCCGTTATCTCCGGTAATGGCGGTTGCGGTATTTGCACGCCGAAAGAAGAAGGTTCGTGCATTACAGCAGAATATTTAGGCCTTCCTTGTGTGATGATAGCCGCTCCGGGATTTGTTGAACAGGCAAAATCCACAGCCTTAACCGCCGGTGTCACCGTGCAAAGAGTAGCCGTATATCCGGGAGCATTTTCTGCCCATACAAACGAAGAATTAAAACAAAATACCCAAAATATCTTATGGCCGCAAATTGTGGATGGTTTAACAAAACCGATTATAGAAGAAGAAATAAAAGAAGCCTCGGCCAAAATTAAGATTGGCAAAGATTTTGTAACATCATTAAACTCTTTGGAAGAAGTGCAGGAATTTTTTGAGAATCAAGGCTGGTCGGACGGCTTACCGATTGTGCCGCCGACTAAGAAAAAAGTTGATGAGTTCCTCAAATATACCTCGCTTGATAAAGATGATGTCATCGGCGATATTCCGCCAAGCTATCGCAAGGCAACCGTGCATACAGTTGCGGTTATCGGTGCAATGAGCGGAGCAAAACCCGAATATATGCCGATTTTAATAGCCTTTACCAAAGCAATGATGAATGGTGATTTTAGAAGAACGCTTTCCAGCACGCACGCATGGACACCTTTTGTTTGGCTCAACGGACCACTTGCACGACAACTCGGTATCAGTTCCGAACAAGGCGAAATATCGGCGCAGAACAACAAAAAAATCGGTCGCTTTATTGATTTGGCAATGCTAAACCTCGGCGGATATGATATTAAGAAAAACCGCATGGGAACATTCGGATATTTGTCCTCTTGGGCAATGGCGGAAGATGAAGAAGCAAATGCTCGTATCGGTTGGTTGCCGTATCATGTGCAACAAGGATATAATATCAACGATAATACTTTAACGGCGGCATCTTCTTTGAACTGGGGCAATAACCTAACACCGGCAACATCTGATGCGGATAAAATTATGGAATTGATGTCTTGGGATGCGGTTGAAAAAGAGCAATTTGCCTTGGGCGGCGGAACACCTTTTGTTTATCGCACTTTTTTTATTACCGAATATGTTGCAAGAGATTTAGCTTCCAAATACAGCAAAGACGAGCTGGAAGATGCTTTGATTAAAAACGCACGTCGTCCTTTGGATGAAAGAGCTTATGCTAATTTTTATGCAAACCCCGGCAGTTCTTTTGACGGCAGACATTATACATTAGAACAACATAAAGCAAAAATAGCCGAAGCAGAAAACGCATCAACAACGGAAACGCCGAATTGGTTAAAATGGACGGGTAAAACACAAATGGAAACCGTTCCGGTAATGAAAAAAGGCAAAACTGCAATCGTTATTACCGGCGACGCCAACAGAAATAAGGTTTTAACCGTGCCGGGTGGTGGCATGGCAACAATAAAAATTGAGTTGCCGGATAATTGGAACGATTTGATGCAAGAATTGGGATATAAACCGCTTGAAAGTTACTATTTGCCGGAAATTACACCTAAGAAGCCTTCGTTGCAAGGCCGTCAACAGGAAGAAACTGTAATAAACCAGCAAAATAATCGCCAAAGACCGACGAAAGAACAGTATATGAGAATGCGGCAACAGCGTGGATTTGATAATAATGATAGTAATCGCCGCCGACCGAATAGAGAACAGTATCAAAAAATCAGACAGCAACGTAGAAATACACAAAACTAAATAAACATAATAAAACCAAGCCGAGTTTAACTGCTTGGATTTAAAAAATATCCCCGTAGTTTTATGATTACCAATACGGGGATATTAATTATAAAGTTTGTTAAAACTCATATTTTGCGTTAATAATACCACTATGATCTTGATAGTGTCTGCGATATCTGCCTTCATAACCAAGCATTACCGAAGTATTACAAGTTATTTGTGCCGTAACGTTAGCCATAAATTCTGTTCCGAAACGATTTAAGCGTTTACCGTTAACCATATAATTTGCTCCGTTCGGAAGGCTGACAATTGCATTATCTTCGTCGCTCACAAAATCATAGATTACTCCGGCATAAATCTCCGGCTTGAATATACCATATTGATAGCTTGTTCTCAATCCCATTACGCCACGCAATAAATCCATATCTTTGCCGGATATTTGCTGACCTATGCTATCATTATAGCCATGGCGCTTGATATAATAATATCTGGCACCGATTTCAGGTGTGACATATTTGAAGTCATAACCGGTTAACGCTTGTAAGCTATAGATGCCCGTGTGGTATTTGTCTTTAATGTTTAAGCCTAAGGCATATTTGCTTTCATCGTAACGAGCTCTTCCGTAAGCGGCCACGCCTCGAACAAATAATTGGCTCGGACGATATTCGCCATACACAAATCCCATTAATGTGTTGACATCGGCATCACGATGATAAGCATCAACATCTCCGTCTTCATATTGGAAACCTAAGCCCAGCTTAACATTATGATCCAGTTGTTTATCCAACCCAGCGATAAAGCCTTTCTTTTTAACGTCAAAGCCTTTAACTTTTTTGTAATCTTCAAGCTTGGATTTACCGTAATAAGCCTTGGCCCAAAGGGTAACACCGCTTAACTCATCTCCTGATGACAAACCGCTGATATCATTTAATGATAAGTGATTATCCACTTCCAGCATTAATCGATCTGAAAATTCTGACAGCGTTTCTTGCGTATTCGGTGCTTCTTGCGGGGTAATAACCGACAAAGCGTCATTTAAGCCTTGCGCATCATTTTGAGCCAAATCAGCTAATGTATCGGCAATTTCTGCCGCAATGCTCCCTTCAGCAAACTTGTCGCCGTCTACCCATGCACCTGCTGCGTGTGCTTCGGTTTCCGTACCGCCTGTTTCACGTGAAACTTCCTCCGCTGTCTTGGCTAATTTAATAGTATATAAACCATTTTTATCAGCTTTTTCAAACACATACATGTTGTTATCGGTAATATCTTCAAAGGTGTTGAAGTTCAGGTCTTCTGCCTCAGTTGAAGTAATTTTCAAAAGCTGAACCGTACCGTTTTGAATGCCCTGTGCTAGTGCAACCGAAAGTTTTGCTCCCTCATTGGCGACCGCGATTTTATTAGCGGTCAAGGCGCCGAAATCACTCAAGGAATTAATCTTTAAGCTCAGTTTCGAACCGCTGGCAAAGATTGCATCACCAACTGTTACGCCGGAATTTGCAATATCTACTTCCGCACCGGATTTAACGTTCAAATTGTCAGAATTAGTCAAATTTCCTGCACCAACCATCAATTTTGCGCCATCTTCAACATTAATATTTTGATTTGTTGCAATGCCTATCATCTCCCAAGTTGATTTAACATTAAGTGTGCCCGGATTGGCAACTGAACCGGTAATGTTTCCGTTGATGGTTGAATTATTCAAAGTGATTTCGCCGGCATTGGCAACCGAACCGGTGATATTTGAGTTAGTCAAATTAACCTTTGCATCACTCGAGCTGACATCAATCACATTGCCGGAAGCGTTAGAAATATCGGTATTATTGATGTTTAAGGTTGTGGCTTTATCAAGCTCAAAACCGGTTTTGCCGTTCAAATCAATCGTGCCGTTTTGGCTTGCACCATCCGGTTTACCGTTAATGTTAATTGTACCGGCACCGGCTTTACCTAAACCTGTATCGTCACTAACAATATAGCCTTCACCGTCAATTGTGGCATTGAAGTTTCTGCCATCTATATTAGACTGATTGACTATCTTTAAGGTATCCATAACAGTGATATCTGACGTATTATGTTCTTTACCTGTAACGGTAAAAGTTATAGAATCGTTAGTTGTTGTACCATTAGTAGTTTCAATCGTACCTACTAAATCATCAGACTCGTTCCAAGCAGTATATGTATCAGTCCATTTTGCTGTTCCTTCAAATTCATCAGAATATGCAGTTTTTTACCTTGCATTAAAACATACTTGCCACCTGTTGTGGTAGCCATTGCTATTTTCAACTGCAAATCACTACTATTATTACTATTTATTAATATTCTTTTTGTGAACTCATGATTTTTGTATGTATCAAGGTTACCTTTTAAGTTTAAATTTGTGAGGTTAATGAAGCCGGGTTGGGTAACCGAAGATACAGTAATCGTATCCGATACCGGTGCAGAAATATTCGTCAAATCAAGATCAACAGTTGCGTTAATTGTACCAATATTAGTAATTTCGCCTAAACTGTCATCTTGGATTATACCGTTACCGATGTTCATATTTAATACGGAATCACCGCCAAGCATAACAAGCTGAGCATTGTTATGAGAGAGCCAACCATCGTTGATAGTGACACTTGCACCATCGGCAATATTAATAACACCTGCATTATAAATTGAGTTTGGCGTAATTGTACCGCTGTTATCCACATAATTATCAGTGAATGTATTTCCTACAAGTGTCATAATACTAGATGAATTATATGATGTAGGAGAAGAACCTCCATTATATATAGCACCTCCATATACTGCATTTGAAGTAGTTTCTGCTCTGGCATTATTTGCGATAAAATCACCTTTGATAGAACCAATGGTTCCATGGTTAGCTATCGCACCTCCATATGAAAATCCATTATAATTTGCGGAGCCTGAAACGGTAGCATACACAAAGTTACCTATAAAATTTCCTGTAATAGATCCGATTTGAGAACTATAACCGTTTATTATAGCACCACCATACGGATAGCTACTTTGGTGCGAAGTAGACAATAATATAAAACTTGAACCATTACTAATAAAGTCTCCAGAAATAGACGCTATTGTACCACCTGTATTATATATCGCACCGCCGGAGGAAACCGGACTTCCTGCGGTTCCGGATCTAAGATAAGTACTATTGTCAATAAAGTTACCAATAATTTGTCCTATTTTACTGTTTTCATTATATATAGCGCCACCTAAGCTACGATAGTATGCTGTTCCAGCAAGCTTATTACCAATAAAGTCTCCGGTAATTGATTCTATGGTACTGTCTTTATTATATATTGCGCCACCACGACTCTCATAGCTGGAAATTGCAATATTACCCATAAAATCTCCGGTAATTGGTCCTATTTTACTATTTTCATTATATATAGCTCCACCAAAGGTTTTTGAAGCCACATATGAAGATGAATATGTGGCCACTACGCTATTACCGATAAAATTACCAGTAATTATTCCCGTCGTACTACCTTTATTATAGATTGCACCGCCCATAGAATATCTGGAAGCAGAATTCGCACTATTACCAACAAAATCACCAACGATAGAGCCAATATATCCGGTATTATAGATAGCACCTCCTCGTATTTCATTTTCCATAGATGATGCGTAACTGTTTGAATAACTAGCAGAATTACCAACAAAATCACCAACAATAGAGCCAATATGTCCGGTATTATAGATGGCACCACCCATTACATAGCTCGTATAGTTAGCAATAAAATCTCCCAAAATAGAACCAAGACTAGAGGTATTACTGATTGCACCTCCATATGATTTTGTTGTATTGCGTATAAAATCAGCTATAATATCTACCGA
>JAZNQW010000115.1:0-7948 GCA_045590435.1 Alphaproteobacteria bacterium
TTCTTTTTTTAACAATCACAAAAGGTTATCATGCATTTAAAAGATTTAAAGGATAAGTCTCCGACTGAGCTTTTGACTCAGGCTGAAGATATGGGAATAGAAGATGCGTCTTCTATGCGGGTTCAAGATTTAATTTTTGCCATTATGAAGAAATTAGCTGAAGATGATACCGTTATTTGCGGTGACGGCGTAATAGAAGTAATGCAAGATGGTTTTGGTTTTTTACGTTCATCTAAATCTAATTATTTAGCCAGTGCGGACGATATATATGTTTCACCGCAACAGGTTAAAAAATACGGATTACGCACCGGTGATACTGTTGAAGGTGAAATTCGCGCTCCGAAAGATAATGAACGCTATTTTGCTTTAACCAAAATCAATACCATAAATTTTGATGATCCGGAAAAATCCAAATTACGCGTTAATTTTGATAATTTAACACCGCTTTATCCTACTGAAAAACTTAATTTTGATATTATTTGCGGTGATAAAGATTATACCACTCGTGTTATTGATTTAATTTCGCCGCAAGGAAAAGGCCAACGCGGTTTAATTGTGGCACCGCCGCGCACCGGTAAAACAGTAATGTTGCAAAATATTGCACACGCTATTTCAACCAATCATCCGGAAGTGTTTTTAATGGTACTTTTAATTGATGAACGACCGGAAGAAGTAACTGATATGACACGTTCGGTTAAAGGTGAAGTTATTTCTTCCACCTTTGATGAACCGGCCACCCGTCACGTACAAGTGGCTGAAATGTGTATAGAAAAAGCTAAACGCTTGGTAGAAACCAAAAAAGATGTGGTTATTTTACTTGATTCTATCACCCGCTTGGGCCGTGCTTATAATGCTGTTGTGCCGTCATCTGGTAAAGTTTTAACAGGTGGTGTTGATGCTAATGCTCTGCAACGTCCGAAGCGCTTACTCGGTGCAGCACGTAACGTTGAAGAAGGTGGTTCTTTAACAATTATAGCCACGGCTTTAATTGATACCGGTTCACGTATGGATGAAGTTATTTTTGAAGAATTTAAAGGCACAGGTAATTCGGAAATTATATTGGATCGTAAATTGACCGATAAACGTTTATTCCCAACTATTGATATTACCCGTTCCGGCACACGTAAAGAAGAACTTTTGGTTGATAAAGCCACCCTGACTAAAATGTGGGTTTTACGCCGCGTTCTGATGCAAATGGGAATGACCGACGGTATGGAATTTTTATTGGATAAACTCAGAATGTCTAAAAATAATGAAGATTTCTTCCAAAATATGAATTCTTAAAATAGAGAGGTTTTTATATAAAATTCTGAGGATAAGCATAATTTTGTTGCATAAAAAATTTTTTTATGTATTAAATTAGCGTCAATGGGGTAATTGTGCCCAATATTTGTGTTTAAAATAAAAGGATAAAAAAATGGCTTCACTGGCAGAAAGTATGGCCGCAGGTTTAGATTTGTCGGCTTTTGGTAAAGCAGAAGAATTAAAGAAAAGATTATGGTTTACGATTATGGCGCTGATTGTTTTTCGGCTCGGAACATATATTCCGTTGCCTGGAATTAATGCCGGCGTTTTGGCAGAAATGTTTAATCGTAATTCCGGCGGTATTTTAGGTATGTTTAATATGTTTTCCGGCGGTGCCTTGGAACGTATGACAATTTTTGCATTAAATATTATGCCATACATTTCTGCGGCAATTATAATTCAGTTGGGACAATCTGTAGTTCCGTCGTTAATGGCACTTAAAAAAGAAGGTGAAGCCGGCCATCGTAAAATTACTCATTATACTAAGATTTTAACGGTATTTATTACCATAATTCAAGGTTACGGAATTGCTGTCGGTTTGGAAAGTGTTTCCGGTGCCAATGGTGCTTCGGCAGTAATGATTAACAGTTTTGTGTTTAAGTTTTCAACCATTGTATCATTGGTAGGCGGCACAATGTTTATCGTGTGGCTTGGTGATCAAATCACCGAACGTGGTGTCGGTAATGGTTCGTCTTTAATTATTACGGTCGGTATTATTGCTAATATTCCGAATGCTTTAATACAAACGTTTGAATTAAGTCATGCCGGACAAATGTCGGGATGGACGTTAATAATGCTTCTGATTATGGCTTTGGTATTGATTTACGTAATTGTGTTTGTAGAACGTGCACAACGTAAAATAGTTATTCAATATCCTAAGCGTCAGATGGGTATGAGGATGACGGCAGCCGAAAGTTCGCATTTACCGTTAAAGATTAACCCGACCGGTGTTATTCCGCCGATTTTTGCCAGCTCATTGCTTTTATTACCGATTACGGTAGCTAATTTATCGGCAGAAAAAGGGCCGTCTTGGGTGCAAACTTTAAGCCAGCTTTTGGGACACGGTCAACCGCTTTATTTGGGTTTATATGCGCTGTTAATTCTGTTTTTCACGTTCTTTTATACCGGTGTGGTATTTAATCCGCAAGAAACCGCAGATAATTTGAAAAAGCACGGCGGTTTTGTGGCCGGTATTCGTCCGGGTAAAAATACGGCAGATTATCTGGATTATGTAATTACACGCTTAACCATGATTGCTTCTGTATATTTGGTTTGTTTGTGTATTATACCGGAAGTTTTAATTTCCAAAGTCGGTGTTCCGTTTGTTTTGGGTGGAACCACGCTGTTGATTGTGGTGCAAGTAACTATGGATTTCATTACACAAATTCAATCACGTTTAATTGCTTACCAATATGAGGGTTTACTTAAAAAAGCCGCTTTGGTTAAGAAAAAACATTAATTTAATATAAGATAAACTAAAAAAACGCCGTTGTTCATAGCGGCGTTTTTTTGGTTTAATCAAAGATTAATCACCGATTTGCGAATTATACAAAGCGGCACCTTGTTCCGGACTAAGCTGGAAAACCCAATCATTAAAGTATTTTTGATTTTCGCCTATAAATGTAGCCACTTCTTTTAAGGCTATTTTATCCATTTGCAGACGAACGGTTAACCAATAAGCATCATCAACATGATAAACATTTAAATTATAAATTAAACCTAACGGTGTAATAACTTTAATGGTTTGCGGTTTGGCATCAGAAAAGGTTTTATTAAAATCTTTTTGCTTGGCTATACCGTCATAGCGCAAGAAACTTAAAGCATCTAACAATTCGCGAATAAAAGATAAATGCGGTTTAACATCTTCCAAAAGCTGTCGGCTGAGAACACGCCCGTCTAAAACCAAAGTTTCAATAATACCCTCGTTTAATTTAAGCAGCGGATAAGGAATCCATGATTGTGCCGAACCGTTGAATATACCGACTTGACTGATGTTATAAATATAAGAATCATTCGTTTTACGGGCAAAATGATATTCACCATTCTCCAAACTGTTGCCTATAATAATGTCATCCAAAAGATTTTCTTCGTCATCAAAAATTTCAACACGAGTACCTTTATAACGTAATAAGGCTTTTACCTTCTCAGATGGATATACAAGACCGGATTCGGCCATTAATTTTTTATCACCCGGTTGAACGGTCATAATCAAAGAATTATTTATCATATTATATAAATTAGCCAAAGAATCTGTGTTAACATAATAGTCTGCAGCCTCTTGAAAGCGCCAATAATCACCGTGCCGTCTAATATTGAAAGAGCCGTCAACAGCATTCGTAATTCTAATATGAGCCATACGGCGAATGTTTTGTCTGGTTTGAGCAAAAGTATATTGTCCAAGAACGTAGGCATTATTTTTGTGTTGCTTATACCAGCTTGAAAAAACTAAAGCACCGGCGGCAATTACCACAAAAATAAGAGCTCGAATCAAATATTTTTTAGACATTGAATTTCTCCTCAAATTTTCTTTTTTGACGATAGAATAAAAGTTGCGCGACGGCAAATAATAAAAGAACAATCAATAAAGGTAATAAAATGGTTTGCGTAAAAATTAAGCGTGCAATTTGCTTGGAATATTCTTGTTTCATCTGATATAACAATGTTTCAGCCATCTTTTCCTTATCGGCCAAAGATTGACCGGCAGCGCTAATTTCAAGCATTTGCCGCATTTTATTTAAATCATTACCGGTGTTTTCATATAATGCGGCATTAATTTCGCGTATAGAATTATTAACTTTTTGATATTCTTCGGCGTGGCTTTCATAAATGGCATCATTAATTTGCTGTCCAACACTTTTTTTGTTGGCCGCATAAGTATTAACCGGTAATATTTGATAAATTTGGTTGTCGGCCATAAAATCAATCAACGAGCGTACAGCCTCACCGTTGGCCGCCGTAGAAATAATGCTGTACGGATTACGATCAGGCGAGCGCGGATCCACCCAATTTTTTTCATCAAGCAAATCCACGTCACCAACCAAAGCCACTTGTGCCGCTGGATTAAAAGGAACAAAGCTGTCCATTTTGGCGGCAAAACTCTCTTCGGCATAAGGATTAAATTGATAAAATGAATCAAGATGACCCGATAAAATACCGCCAACTAAACCGGTCTGATTATGAATAAACGGAATAACATCTATTTTTTCATTTTCTTCAGTTAATGTAAAAGCGGTAGCATTCTCTAATTTAATGAGATAACTGCTCTGCGCAAATGCCGGATTTAATATACCTATATTTGTATAATCCGGTTCAATATTTATCCCCCATGCGTTAAAAAAGTCAATGATGGAGAGAGAGTCTGTATTAACCAGTTCAGATTGGTTAGCGGTCAGAAAATCGTAAAAAATAATAACACGACCGCCATGCATAATATATTGGTCAACCGCATACATCATTAAATCGGATAAACGCTTCGGATTAAATAAAATCAACAAATCCAGTTGTTTCGGTAATTTATAAATATTTTTATTAATCGGAACCAAGTTATAGTCGTTTTCCAAATTTAAAAACAAACTTTCCCAGGCATCAAAATTTTGACCGGAAGGCAAGAAAACACCAATCGTTTTAATAATATCCGGATTAATTAATTTGAGAATGGCGATATCAATATCCTTCTCAACAAAAGGTTGGCGCTCAAGAAGAAATTGTTTTATAATTTGTTCCTGTCCGTTGCGCAAATGAATGACGGCACCGAAGTAATTTTTTGTACCATGGTTGTTTTCCTCATAATATAAACCCTTCTGCAAAACATTATTTTCCATTTCGGAAAAAGGTTCAACAACAATGGTGTTAACAGATATTAAACCTTTTGTCAGGCTCTGATATTTTTCAAGAAAACGCTTAATCTGTTGAAAATAATGATAATATTCGGTATTTTCACTAATGTAGTCATGAGCGGCGTAAATATTAATTTCAACAGGTTGGTTTAATATTTTGAGGATTTCAACGGTTTGCATCTTAGGTGTATAAATTTGAGACGCCGTAAAATCACCTTTTTGACTGAATATATTTGAAAGGGCGACTAAACTGATACATATTCCGGTGAAAAGCAAGAAAGCAAAACCGCTTAATTTCAACGTTTTATGCGGTAAAACGGCACGGCGATAAGATAAAGCCAAAATGTTTAAATAAATCAAAGCGCCGCTTAACAATATGAAATATAATAAATCAGGCCAACCGATTTCGGCAAATAAGAAGTTATTGTATGCTGTGTAAAAATATGTGAAAGGCAAACCAACCCACAAAGCCATGGTGAAAACACTAAGCAGATAAGAGGTGACAATACTTTTATTTAACGAAGAAATTAAACAACCCAAGGCACTTAAAGAAATAATCACCAACTCTAGCCCGACAAAACATAACAAAATGTTTTCAATGTCTAACACAAGCCATTGAGCTGTATAGAACAAAAATGGCAATAAAAACAAACTGATACCGCTGAAAAGCAGAACAGATGCCGTCATTTTAGCTAAAACCGGTTGAGTATCCGTCAGTGGCTGGGTAAGCAAAAATTCAGCCGTGCCGGAACGATATTCTTCAGACCACAAACGCATGGTAACAGCCGGAATAAGCACAACAAGAATAATAGGTTGAGCATAAAATAAGGCATAAACCGCCGCATCATGCATAGCTAAATAAGCGCCAAGATAAAAAGCAGTCCCGACAGATATGAATAAATAAATAAAAAAGATTAAATAAGCGAAATAGCTTTTGAAATAAGTACTTAATTCTTTTTTAAGAAGAGCAATGAATTGTTGCATTTCGGACCTCAATTTTCAGTAATTTTACGGAAAGATTTTAATAAATCGTTGTCGGCGGTTTTTTTGAAAGTTTTTAAATCGGTATCGGTTTGTAAAACACCTTTATGCAAAAGCAAAACTCGAGAAGCTAACGCTTCAACATCTTCCAATGTGTGGGTTGAAATAATAACCGCATGATTGCGAGCATATTTTTTAATAATCTGTCTTAAACTGTGTTTTTGATTTGGATCTAAACCTTCAGTCGGTTCATCAAGTAACAAAATGCTTGGCTCATAAATTAAAATAGCGGCCAATTCCACCCGTTTTTTATAACCTTTAGATAAGGTTTCGTTTTTTTGCCACAAAACGTCATCAAGCTCTAAGGCTGTTACGGCATTTTGTATTTGCGGCATTTTTTTATCAGCCGGAAGTTGGCGTAAATCAGCAACAAAGCTCAAAAATTCATAAACCTTCATTTCCGGATATAAAGCCGATATTTCTTGAACATAGCCAATTTGTTGCAAAACCTCTAAACGATTATCGGCTATGCTTTTTCGGTTTAATATAACCTCTCCGCTGTCAGCGGTATAAAAACCGCTTAAAATGCGTAAAAGTGTAGATTTACCGGCGCCGTTTTCTCCTAAAAGAGCAACAATTTGACCGTTTTTAACACTAAAACAAACGTCACTAAGGGCTTTTTTTGTGCCAAATGATTTACTAATGTTTTTAACTTCGAGCATATTTAAAATCCTTAAAAGGCAAAAAATTTTTAATTTTTGTAAAAACTATGATGACAAATTGATTTTAATGGAGTAATAATTAACAAAACGCTTAAATGGAGTAAAAAGTTGAATAATTTTACAACAGAAGAATTGAAAGATTTTATAATAGGTTTGGTGGTAATTGTGTGCGCTGCCGCCATTACCATGGTTTATAAGTGGCAAAGCACAGTTTGGGCTGATGCCGAAATGACAGATTATACCGTTTATGCCACATTTAACCGAACCGACGGATTGGATATAGGCAGTAAAGTTCGATTGGCCGGTGTTGATGTGGGATATGTGGAAGATTCTGTTTTGGACGAAGATTTCAGAGCTACTCTGACTTTGAAAATTAAATCGGGAATAGATATTCCTGATGACAGTAGTGCGGCTATCGTCAGTTCCGGTATAATGGGCACGAAATATATCGAAATAGAAGCGGGCGGTTCGGAAGATTTTATTACCGAGGGCGAAACATTTGAATATACACAAGACGCCATGGTTCTGGAAGAATTGGTTGATCGCATTATTTCTATGGGAAAAGCCAACAGAAATAAAAATAAAAATAAAGAAATTGAGGCAAAAGCCGAACAAATAGAAGCAGAAATGGAGAATTAACATGAGAAAAAAACCGGTTGAAACAATTATGGGAATAGTGGTGTTGTTGGTGGCAGTGCTGTTTTTGGTTTTTGCTTACAGAGTTTCAGATTTACAGGTGGTTAAAGGATATACCGTTTCGGCTGAATTTATGAAAGTGGGCGGTTTAAGTATTGGCTCAGATGTGCGTATCAACGGAATTAAAGTTGGCACGGTAACGTCGCAAAAACTTAATAATGAAGACTATACGGTTAATGTTGATTTCAGTATTTCGGCCGATACATTGTTGCCGAAAGATAGCACGGTGATGATTGTTAGTGACGGCTTAATGGGTGATAAATTTGTGAAAATTGAACCGGGAAAAGCCAAAGAATACCTTAAGGACGGCGATAAATTTGCGAAAACCAAAGATTTTAAAACATTAGAAGATATGGTGGGCGAAATTATCTTTATGGTAACGGACAGCGGAGATAAAAATGAATAAAT
>JAZNQW010000116.1:0-4131 GCA_045590435.1 Alphaproteobacteria bacterium
GCAAGGATTTGGAGCAATCAGAATACCCCGCAAACCCGCATAAATACTGGCTTTTTCGAGACTTACTTGCTCGATTTAATATCAGCCTGTGCTGCTTCGGCCGAGCCGCGCTAATTCCCATAAGAATGAAAAGTATAGTCCAGACGATTGGAAAAAGGATGGGCGGTGGGGAAAGGGGTGGCATTAAAACATCCTTGTTTATGTCCATATTGTTGCGGGTAAATAATGCCGAAAGCCCACCAACTGCAAGTGCGGACAGGATAAAAAATGCATAAGATTTAATTTTTTCTTTCATATAATCACCTGATAAAAATTATATGCAGCAATATTATGTTATGAGGTGAATTTTTTATTTGTATATAAAAATAAGTTTCGTTTGATTTTTTTGTGGTAGTGTGTTAAAGTAAATTCATAAAAAGTTTTTTATGCTTTTGTGATTGGAGAGAATATAAATGAAAAAAATTAACGGTACCTTTTTTGAGTTTTATCATCATAATCTTGCCAGCGGTGGAAACTGGAACAGTCAGTGTCGCGAATTCACAGAAGAACAATGGGAAGCAAAGGTTGACGAAATTGCCGCTTTAGGTATGAAATACATTGTGCTTATGGAAAGCTCACTTGTATACGATAAATCTGCCGAAAGTTATTTTGAAACCGATATATATCCCGCAGCGCCTATGAAGACGAAAAATCCAATATCGGCACTTATGCGTGCGGCTGAGCGTAATGGCTTAAAGGTGTTTATGTCTTGCGGATTTTACGGTATTTGGTATCATACCCGTGAAAATATGACAAGCGAAGCAGTTAAAGAGCGCGCCTTTAAGGCAATGAAGCAGTTATACGAATTATATGGTGATAACAAAGCTTTTTACGGTTGGTATTTGCCCGACGAAACCGAAATCAATCCGTATTTTGACGAAGATTTTATTAAATATGTAAATGAATATGCTGAATACGGCAGAAGCTTTAATAAAGATTTGAAAATTTTAATTGCCCCCTACGGTACACGCTTTGCGTGCACAGACGAGCATTATATTGAACAGCTTAAAAGGTTGGATTGCGATATAATCGCTTATCAGGATGAGGTGGGCGTAGAAAAATCTACAACCGAAGAAACCAGGGTTTATTTTGAAAGATTAAATAAAGCTCATAAGATAGCGGGCAAAAGCGCAATATGGGCAGATATGGAAACCTTCCAATGCGAAGGAAAGGTTTATTTCAGTAATTTGACTGCGGCGGATTCTGAACGCGTAAAAAAACAAATGGAAAGCATATCAGATTATGTTGATGAAATTATAATTTATATGTATCAGGGCACGATGAATCCGCCTGATACAAAGGCAATGTGCGGTCATCCGAGCACTGTTAACCTTTATACCGATTTATTTTTAAGCAAATAAGCAATTGTTGAAAAAGGGGTATAACTATGCCGATAAATTTTAACAGTCAAAACAATGTTATTTTTATTGAAACTAAAAACACCGTTTATGCAATGAAACTTTTGCACGATAAATTTTTGGTGCATTTGTATTATGGCGAAAAGGGAAAGTTTGATATAAACTTGCATAATAGTTGGATGGATTTTTCGCCCGATTATAATACGTGGCGTAATTTAGTTCCCGAAAACCTTATGACGGAATATGTCGGTTTTGACAGTGGCGACTGGCGTGCATCTTCTTTAAGGGTGAAAAACAAATATGGTCAAAGTAATGTATTTTTAGACTATGTTGGCTATCGCATTTTCGACGGCCGTTTACCGCTTGGCGATTTACCCAGTGCTGATGCGGACGAGAATACTCAAACGCTTGAAATTTCTTTGATTGATAATTTGACTAATTTGTCGGTTAAACATTATTATACGGTTTTTCCTGACAGCGATGTGATATCGCGTTATGCAGTATATGAAAACAACGGCGAAAGCGCGCTTACAATTGAAAAATCAATGTCATTGACGGTCGATTTGGATAATTGTGATTTTGATATGATATCATTTTACGGAAATTGGGATAACGAGCGTAATTTTGAACGCTATCATATTCGTCACGGTTTGCAAAGCGTTTACAGCCGCCGCGGCATGTCAAGTCATACACTTAATCCGTTTTTTGCATTGGTATCGCCCGATTGCGACGAAAATAAGGGTCATGCATACGGCTTTAACTTTGTTTATAGCGGTAATTTTTTGAGCGAGGTTGAAGTTGACCATTTAAATCATACCCGTGTGCAAATCGGTCTGGGTGATGAAAAATTTAGTTGGCTTTTAGAAAAGGGCAAAAGTTTTATTACTCCCGAAGCGGTTATGACATATACCGAAAACGGCTACGGACAAATGAGCCGTAATTTTCATAAGTTTATAAGAAAACATATTTTACCGCCCGAACCGTTCAACTGCCGTCCCGTTGTAATTAACCCGTGGGAAGCGGTATGGTTTGACATTAATGAAAAAATGATGCTTGAATTTGCCGAAAACGCCAAGAAAACAGGTATGGATATGCTTGTTATGGATGACGGTTGGTTTGGCGAGCGCCATAATGACCGCGCAGGGCTTGGCGATTGGTTTGCAAACAAGCGCAAATTCCCTGATGGACTTAAAACGTTTGTTGACAGAGTAAAAGCGCACGGTATAAAGTTCGGTATTTGGGTTGAGCCTGAAATGGTAAATCCCGACAGCGATTTATACCGCAAACATCCCGATTGGTGTATTCACTGTGTTGACCGACCGCGTCTTTTTAGTCGCCATCAGCTCGTTCTTGATATGGGCAACGAAGATGTTATTAACTATTTGAAGGAAACCTTTTTGAAAACTTTTGACGGTGTGGCACTTGATTACTTTAAGTGGGATTGCAATCGTCCGTTGTCGCAAACAGGTTCGGCAGTGTTGCCTGCCGAAAGACAGGGCGAAGCGGCTCACCGTCATATTTTGGGTGTTTATAAACTGCAAAAGTGGTTTAAAGAAACCTATCCTAACTGTTTTTTGGAAAACTGTGCGGGTGGTGGCGGACGTTACGACCTTGGTATGATGAAATTCAGTTCAATGATTTGGACAAGCGATAACACCATACCCCAAAAGCGAGTTAAAATTCAATATGGCTCGCTTATGGGCTATCCTGCCGCCACAATGAGCTGTCACGTGTCAAACCGCGGAGGTATTTGCGAAGATGCAAAACAGTTAAAATTCCACGGTGATGTGGCATTGGCGGGTGCAATTGGTTATGAAATGCATTTGCCAAAGGCAAGCGATGAAATGAAAAAAAGCATCACCAATCAGATTAACGCTTACCGCAAATATGAAAAACTTATTTTAACGGGTGAATATTATCCTGTAATTAATCCGTTTTTGAATAATTACAGCGCGTATTACTATATGAACGAAGATAAAAGCGAGATTTTATTGTCTTTTATTCAGTTTGCGCCCGATAGCGGCAAAAAGGTTTTGGTGCCTGTTATCTACGCTGATGAAAATGCAGTTTATATTGACGAAAACGGCAAGGAATATGCCGGAAAAGAACTTATAAACGGAATGGAATTTATTTGCGATGACACCGACAATAATTCCGATGTGTTGTATTTTAAGAAAAAATAAAAAACACCTCCAATCTTTAAGCAAATAAAAAAACCAAGTTGTTTTATTCAACCTGGTTAGCCATTAATATTGAGTTATCTGGATTGTTCTCTTTGTTTTTGCAAATGCCTTAAATAGTGGTCAAGAGCCTTGATGACAAGTTCCTCTGCCTTAGTATCGGTATAAGAGTCGGGAATATATTGGCGAAGGTTCTCGTAAGAAAACTTACGCTTCGATACTTGATTAGGTTTTGCTTCTTCCATAATCTCAGTAACCTTATCGTAGTTTAGTTCACCTTTCTCAAACAACTTCCTCATTCTAATTGTCTGAGCGTGTGATGGGAAAACTTAAGTTTCCTCTATGCGGTCAACTACGTTCAAATTGTGACATCTATATATACAACAATTTATATATGTAAACAGGTGACAATAAAAAAAGCCCACATCCTTCAAAAGAAGAATGTGGGCTTTATCATTTATTTATCGCTTTTCTTTAATCAGAAATTCTGATTAGTGTTGGTCGCGAATAGCAGCCTGGGCGGCGGCGAGGCGTGCGATCGGAACGCGGAAGGG